>JBCCXG010000024.1:0-20168 GCA_039191945.1 Bacteroidota bacterium | reverse complement strand
GCATGTTTCAATTTCACCAACACATCACTTGCAGTATCGAGCGGCAGACTCAAAGAAATTGGTATTCGCAAAGTCATGGGCGGTAGCCGCTTACAGCTCATTTTGCAATTCATGGGCGAAAACATCGCGACCTGTGCATTGGCCTTGGGTTTGGGCCTGTTGATGGCCATGTGGATGGTGCCTGCTTATAGTGCGCTTTGGGATTTCATAGATCTCAAGCTGTCTATCGGGAGCAACCCCGAAATATTTGCCTTTCTGGGTCTTTTGCTTTTGTTCACCGCCGTGGTCGCTGGGGCCTATCCTGCTTTGTACGTATCAAAATTCGAACCTGTTTCCATCCTTAGAGGTACTTTGAAGCTGGGCGGATCGAGCCTCGTTTCTTTGATTCTACTAGGCTTTCAGTACTTATTCACTGTCTTGGCATTGATAAGTAGCCTCGCTTTCATTGGCAATGCCAAGTACCAGGAGACCCTGGACGTCGGCTTCAAGCGGGACGGTGTTTTGTCGGTTCTCGTGGATAATAGTGATGCAGTCAAGACCTTCTACAATGAGGCACGGCAGATCCCAAATGTATCCGAAGCGTCGATGACTACGCAGACGATCGGTCGCTGGACCTATAGCCGGCTGTTTCGGAATGGCGAAAGAGAGTTGGAAATGGACATGGTGGACATGTCGATCGACTACATGGACATGATGGAGGTCGAGCTCGTAGATGGTAGGTTTTTCCGTCCTGACCTGGAAGAGTACGATCGACGAAGCGCGGTGTTGGTCAATGAAGAAACGGTCCGGCAATTCGGCTGGGAGGAGCCTGTTGGCCAGGTCGTGCAGTTAGATGACACCACTCGCCTCAACGTGGTTGGTGTGGTCAAGGATTTTTACATGTGGGGCTTCTGGGTACCGGTCCCTGCTATGGGCATCCGGCTTGCCAATGACGATAATCTCAACTTTGTCACGGTCGCTTTCCCAGCGGACAAGATTCAAAGTGTCCAAGGAGGCCTTGAAGAGATCTGGCAGCGACAGATCCCCAACAAGCCTTTTGATGTCGACTTAGAGGATGAGCTCGATGAAGCGACATTGGTCAACAGTAACATCAGTCTCATGTTTACCTTCCTGGGCGGTTTGGCTTTGATCCTGTCATCGATTGGATTGTTTACGCTAGTGTCGCTCAATGTGATCAAGCGCGTCAAAGAGATTGGCATCCGCAAAGTCCTGGGGGCTCGCATCTCTTCCATTGTCAATTTGATGAATAAGCCTTTTGTGATCGTCCTGATTGTGGCCTCCATCTTGGGGACGGTGCTCGCTTATCTGGCGGTCGATGCGATCTTGGCGATGATTTTTCATTACTATAAGCCGATGACCATTATCTCCGTGGTGGTGCCACTGCTTGGGATGTTCATCATTTCTCTGGGGACTTCATCCAGTCGCGTATTTAAGGCAGCAACCGACAACCCGGTAAAATCGCTGAGGTACGAATAAAAGGACGGTTTGTACTCTTCTAACTGGCCAGGAGTTTGGAGATCTTCATGTGCTCCAACTCCTTGATCAGCCCCTTGGAGGCTTTCTGGACCCGTATGCGAAAAGCCTTGAGGCCACTGAAGGACTGAACCTTTCCAACTTAAACTGGACAAAGTTTGGTTTGATGTGCCTTTGAAGCTTCTGATCCTCGAGATACTCCCGTGCGTCTTCTTTGCAGCAATATAAACAATGGAGACGGTGGCGTCCGTCAATCGCTGATTGGTACCTTGGATGATGCGCTTTTTCACAATCTGTAACGGGTGTTCTAAGCCCCATCAACGTCAAATTGCTTCTCATCCATGCGGATGCGGACCGAAGAGTGGTAGACTATGGACCAGGATAACATGCCCTAATTCAGCGGGCAGAATCCCTAAGGTGCAAACAAAAGGAAGGGACTATGAACTTTAGCTAGCGAGGGGTTTGGAGACCTTCATCTTTTCCAACTCCTTGATTAGCCCTTTGGAGGCCTTGTCGACCCGTACTCTAAAGGCCTTGAGCCCACTGACGCCCTGCAACTCTTCCAGCTCGAACTGCTCAAAGTGTGGTTCGATGTGCCCTTGATGCTTCAGATACTCGAGATAGGCGAGATACTCCCTTGCGTCTTCTTCGTGCGTGTACACAATGGAGACGGTGTTGGCTTGCGTCAATCGCTCGCTGGTGCCCTTGATGTGCACCTTGTCGATACGCTTCTTCACAATCTCGTATCGAATATTGTAAGCCCCATCAACGTCAAATTGCTTCTCATCCATGCGGAAACGGACCGAGAGCGGTTGACTATGGACCAGGATCAAGTGACCTACTTCCAAGGGCATCGGTAGCTCTTCTTTCAACTCATGCGTCTTGCGAGCAATCTCAACGGTCACCAGCAATTGCCACAACCGTAAGTTCTTCAGGTACAATTGGCTGAACCGCTTCTTGCGCGAAATCTCATCGCCGACGTATGCATTGTATTCCACGCCGTCGGTCTTGTATTTCTCGAAGTAATGGGGGAAAATCTCCTGTGCCTTGACCTCTTCTTCTTCCAGATAGGATGAGACCAAGTCGTTCATCGCCATCACGCTTTCTTCAAAATCCTTTCGTTTGTGGTAGACGATGCCAATCTCCTTGTCCAGATAAGACCAGTAGTGTTCCTTACTGTAGGCTGAGAAGTCCTGGACATCCCTCTCCAGATCCGAGATCATTGGCTCGATCTCGTTTTGGATGAAGTTGATCATTTGACTTTCGTCTCCAGACAGCAGCCCCTTTTTCAGGCGCGCCAATTGCTTATTGATCCGATAGACTGTCTCACCTACGATCGGTAGGTCCACTTTCGACTTAGCGTACTGAAGGACCGTCTTCGCTTGTCCCAGCTGTTCAATAAGGTCTGAGCGAATCGCGTTGTTTCTTTCAACCGAAGAGTTGCGGATGTCTGAGGAGCCGTATAGAGGATACACGTCATGGAAGACGATTTCTTCTTGTATATCGACCTTTCCCTCAAACTGTTGGTCCAGAATTTTGTGTGCGGCTTGGGTAAACTTCCACTCTACCGCTGGATGTATAGACGTGTAATGCTCTTTGATGATACCCTGAATCGTATTTTCCAGAGCACCCATTCGCTTGATCAGAGAATTGGCAAACAAAGGCAACAGCTCAGCGACCTTTGCATATTCTACCGCACCCATACTTTTTGTTCGGCTGGCCAGCTCAATGTGCCCAATGTACACCTCTTCGCTATACAACGGAGCGACGATAACGCTTTTGTACTCCGTTGGCTTATCAGGCCCGAAATATTGGCTCGTGCTGGTATCCGGAATGATGATCCCGCTACCTGGCTTCAGCACATCGTTGCTCAATTCGTGGAAGGTCTTCAAAAACTCCTCGCGCTCTTCGGCGAATAGACTATGACTCCCGCTGCCACAAAGCTCGTAGTCACCTTTGAAGGTGTGAAAACTTGAAAGCCCTATCTCCAAATCCGAGACGCCAACCAAGGATCGGAATTGTGAGGTCAGAAACTCATAAAGGTCCGATTTGTCTAGGTCGTCGACCATGAGTCGTTCTTTGACACGTCGCATGATCTCGTCATGAGTCGCCTCTTGGAAATGATACATGACGAACCCATTAAATTCGAACAGATCCGCTGGCAGTAGACGCTGCCACTGTTCTAAATCGTCCGGATTTCGCACGATATCATTGATGTCTTCTTGGCTCAAAACAGGAAGCTCTCCCAGTAGACGGATTTCACAAAACCTTGGATCGAAGCTCAATTCGAAATGCTGCTCCAACCCAGCTTCGCCATCGATTGACAACACCATCTTTTTGGTATTCGGCATATTGATGGAGTAGAACTGCTCCAGAATCGCTTGATAGGCAGACACAGCTTTCATGCTGGCCATTTCAGCTTCCGTGAAGTCCTTTGCCGCCATATTTTTCAATGAGCCTGCCTCACTGATCATGGCCTCGAAAGGGGCCGTGGCGAAAAAGTAGTCGAATGAGAAGGGAAGAAAAATCGCTACATGTTCGTCGCTACTGATCGCTGGTGGGACCACTGCGGACATGATCACGCCCACGAGGTCCTCGAGGCCGTCGAGCTTGGTTACGTCTTGAATGTCTTCACGGAGAATAGGATGCTGATCGATCTGCTCGATCAGGCGCTTGGCATTTTCTGCCATTGTCTTATTCCCGGAGTACTGCTGCAGCTCCCAGTACCCTATGATGTTCTGTAGGCCAAGGCTTGTTTTGAACGGAAAGTTGATATGATCCATATTTCCTTCGAAAATCGTAATAAATACTAACGAATCCTGTCCTCCAAGGTTGGTGCTTTTGGCGGTGGATTGGAGACAACTCCTTTAATTTAGTGATAATTTCAACAGGCTTTTGCTATTTTCGGTTCCTGTTCATTATCCCTTCATAGATTTTGCGATGTACATCAACCTGTCAGGCCTTAACATCCTGGTGACCGGTGCAAGCCGGGGTATAGGTAAGGCGATTGCCACGAAACTGGCCGAAGCGGGTGCGACGATAGCGCTACACTATAACAAAAATGTCGCAGATGCTGAGAACCTGGCACATATGCTGGGGAACGAATCCAAGGTATTTCAAGCAGATCTTGCAGCTCCAAATGGTGCGCTGAAACTCTTTGAGCGAGTGCTTTTGGAGATGGGCAGCATTGAGGTGTTGGTCAATAACGCTGGCATCGCCAAGCCGAGCGCTGCCGAGGACACCGATGACCAATGGCAGGCCACCTGGGATGAGACCCTTAGGGTCAATCTCACCGCGCCCGCCATGCTTTGTCGACGAGCGATAGCACACTTCTTGGAGAACAAGACTTCCGGGAGGATCATCAATATTACATCACGGGCTGCCTACCGCGGCGAGACTGCTGAGTACGCAGCTTATGGCGCGTCGAAGGCAGCCATGGTATCTTTGACCCGCACGATTGCTCGTTCTTACGGCAAGCAAGGGATCAAGGCATTCAATGTGGCGCCCGGTTTTGTACGAACAGATATGGCCCAGGACTTTATGCAGATGTATGGAGAGGAGCATGCGAAGTCCGACATTGCATTGGAGCGCTTGACGGAGCCCAAAGACCTGGCCCCGCTCATTACCTTCATCGCAAGTGGAATGGTAGATCACGCCACCGGTGCCACTTTCGACATCAACGCTGGGAGCTATTTGCATTAATTGACTCGTTCGAACTGGCAGATTCCAAGTTTGAAACGGCTAGTTGTATCTTCCTCGGAATATTCCCTATATTAACGACCACGAAATCATACAATCTAGTCTATGGAATCCAATTTTCAGGCTCATATTCGCATGCTGGTACGCATGGCTTTAAGCGACCAGAATTTCTCGAGTATCGAGAGAGGACTGATACTCAGCATTGGGAAAGCACACTCTGTAAAAGAGGAGGAACTGAACCAGATCATCGAGGAGGAGTTAAACAAAGAGCAGATACCTAATATTGAATTTCAGGCACTGACATTTGATGAGAAGTTCGAATATATCTACGATATTATTCAGCTCATGAAGATTGACAATGAGGTGTATCTGAGTGAAATCAAATACTGCGAAGAGATGGCTGAGAAATTGGGGTTTGAGAAGAAGGTTGTAAAGAAACTCTCAGCTAGGATATACAGCGATCCAGCCATAACCTCCGACCGTGAGCAAATGAAGAAGGTCGCGAGGAAGCACCTGAGGGAGTAGGGCGACGCTCTCCGAACCTCAAAACTGAACTAACCAAAAAAAGAGAGCCATGAGTATCAGAGCGCAACTGAGTGTATTGATTGGCTTGGCAAATGTCGACGGGGACTTCGACAGCGAAGAAAAGAAGCTCATCCATATGCTGGCTAAGGCGAATGGTCTGAGCGCCGAGGATGTAGACCAACTCATCGAAAACCCAGAGCCACTTCCGGCCCTGTCTACCATGACAGACGAAGACAAGTTCCAGTACCTCTACAGCATTGTCCAGCTGATGAAGATCGATAATCAGGTTTACCTGAGTGAGATCAAGTTCTGCGAAGACCTGGCTGAGAAATTGGGCTTCAAGAAAAAGGTAATTGCCACGCTAGCTTCGAGGATCTACAGTGACCCTTCGATTACGTCAAATATCGACTCACTTCGAAAAGCAGTGAAACGTTTTGAAGTCTAGGCTTTGGTCGTAGATCATTTCAGTTAAATTGTTCCCCGATAAATCAAGTCAGCGTTCATGAATTGGAAGGATATTGAACCTTCAGATCTCAGCCAGCTCAAAGAAATCCGAATTCAATATCACCAGATCGTTCAAGTAGTCTCTGCCGTTGGTCGTCATTATCTGGATGCTTCTGAGGTCGATGATAATGCGACCCTCTATTGGAACCGAGCCAACGGGTCATTGGTGGGTCAGTGGGTACAGACCGAGAGTGGCCCCGTGCGGGCGGGCTTTCAACTGTCCGAGGCAAAGTTGTATCTGGAGAATTCATCCACTTTCGAAAAGCTACCAGTCGCAGGTAAGACCCTAGGGCAGCTGATGGTCTGGATGGAGGAGCAGGCGGGCCGACTGGCGTTGCCCACCTCAGGGTTCAGCACAGATGCCCCCTATGAGTTGCCGACTTACCCCAAGTTGAGCTCAAGGGGTTTTGACGTGGAGCCAGGTCCGATGACGCATAGCCTTTCTAGCTATTATGCCAGCTCTTTTGAGATTTTGGATAGCCTGCAATGGGACTTCACCGTAGAGGCCGATGTGCTCGTTTATCCACACCATTTTGATCAGGCGCTTTCATTTAAGTTAAAAGACTCGGGCTCCTACGATACATCGACGTTTCTTACCTTGGGTATGTCACCTGGAGACGAAGAGTTTGACGCACCCTATTTTTACGTCAACTCTTGGCCCCATGTAGATGAGTCAGTCCTCAAACCCTTAACTGCAGGCCGTTGGTACACTTCGGATTGGATCGGCGGACTGGTGACCATCGAGGAGCTCTGGGGTGTCGACAATCAGCGAGAATATTTGGAGACGTTCTACAAAGAGACGTCGAGCCAGCTACAGACCTTCTTGCTGGATTAACTTCCGCCAACTGATACCAAACTCCTCCATCAACACGATATCAAAGTGGGCTTCGTTTTGTATGGGCTCTGATCTGAGCAGTGTCCGACCTTGCTGCCACTGCAGATTGGCTTCAGTTAGTATTAGCCTTCCCCCTTCTTTGATGCGGGAAATTCTTTTTTCCGCGATAGCTGATTCATGCGTGCGATCCTGCATTACGTCGTGCAAATGCACAAATTCAATGAGCTTGCTCTCTCGTGGTCGAAAGAAGAATGCCGGTGAGAAGTGCACGGCATCTTCGGACCGTTGGTAGGCCCATACCCCAGCCTCACTGACGTAGAACTTTACATATCGAGAGTAGTTCAGCGCTACTTGGTCTTTTGTCAAGCGATCCGGAGCCAGGATCTGCTCTTCGCGGCCTACATCTACCAGCCAGGTATCTCCGGCGATATGTACGAGCAGGGCCATGTGAGTGATCGCTTGGGGTCTGTCTTTGTTCGCATGCAAGGCCACGTATTTGGTTCGGAAGCCTAGTTGTGAAAGCAATTCCCCAAAAATCGCATTCAATTCGAGACCCAACCCACCCCGCTTCTCGCGAATGATCTTGTGATAAAGCTTGCTGAGATCCCAAGGCCGCTTACGACCCAGGAATACATCAAAGTTTTCCAATGGAATGCGCTCCTGATGGGCGCGCTGTAGCTCCTTCAGATACGTCAGGTCGGGCTTGAAGCGTCTAAGGCCCAGGTGAAAGAGATACGAATCCGGAGAGATGGCCACCTATCGTGCGCTTTCGACTTGTCGGTACCAGTTGTATACAAAGTTGCGTAGCGCGTCGGGCGCATTGTCATCGGCGTCCCAGTCTCGTCCAACAAAGACATCGTTGGATCGCGTCTGTCGGACATACACTTTGTGGACTATGTCTTGCGCCGAGATCTTTTTGAGTTGCGTATCTTCCAGCGATGGGCCTGGGGTGACGGACAGGTAGTCCGTTTCATTTTTGTCCAAGTCATAGTTCAACATGCGGCGGATGTGTTCACCACTCGTCGACATCATAAATACGATGTACTGAATTCTATCTCCCATAGCCGCCTGATCTGTGGTGTACACGATGGGCTGCCAATCATACTCAAATTGTTTGAATACCTCCTGGAGTCGTGGATTCATTTCTTGGACCTGCAGATTGTATGCCGTCACCGCTGCTTTTTGCCGGTCGTTCATGTCGCTTTGCACGGGCATCTCTTCAATCAGCGCAAGCCCCACCTTTTGCCTTCGCATGGCGCCTGGATAGTTGAGCAATCGGTCGCCTTGGAATAAGTTGATGTCTTCCAAGAATTCGGGCTTAGTGGCGATCAAGAAATTTGAGTTCCTGAGGTCCGCTTCCTTCACGGCTGTACCTAGGGTGTAGAGCAGTCCATCCAAAGCACTGCTGGTCGCTTTCCAAGCCGCACCACGGATGCTCTTGGCAGTAAATCGAGGCAGGGGTACGAGAACAGCCTCGACTTCAAAAGCGCCTTTGACGACGAAGATCAGCAAATTGGCGATTCTCCTTTGGCTCAGAACTTCTTCGAATCGCTTGTTGACTTGATCATTGGCATACTGGTCAAAGGCATTGACGTACAGGACAGGATCCACAGCCATTTGTATCAGTGAGCTGTGCATATCGCTGGCCATGGTTTTCCACCCGTCTCCTACAGGCTCAAGCTGGTTGTAGATCACCACGGCAGTCCTGCTCGAAGCTAAGTTGTCAGGTATCGCTTTAATGGAGTAGTTGAGATGGGCCAACTCAGCGTCGAGGCGGGAACACGTCTGCGCTGCAAGTCCCAAGGACGCTATCAGGAAACACAAGAGAATAAAGATGCGCATGCTTATCTTTTGACGGGTTACAAAAATATGATTTCTTGCATGATGTAGAAATCAGAGGAGGATACCCTCCACTTTAAACTCACGAACCCATTACGATATTACATGGACAAGCAACGATGTGCGTGGGCTCAACCCCAAAACGATGCCTATCTCCGCTACCACGATGAGGAGTGGGGGGTACCGGTTACAAACGATCGCACGCTATTCGAATTTCTCATACTCGAAGGAGCACAAGCTGGACTGTCATGGAGCACCATCCTCGCCAAGAGAGACGGCTATCGGGAGGCATTTCATTACTTTGACGTACAGGCAGTGGCAGCAATGACTGAGTCGGAAATCGCCCACTTACTGGCCCATGGGCAGATTGTTCGGAACAAACTCAAGGTGAATTCCGCCGTCACTAATGCCAGATTGTTCATTGAGCTGCAGCGTGAGTATGGATCCTTTTGCCAGTATCTCTGGTCATTTGTCAACGGTAAGGTGATCCATGGCCATTGGAAGGAGGCTTCCGAAGTACCCGTGACAACACCGGAATCAGATCGACTGAGCAAGGACTTGAAGAAGCGCGGCTTCAAATTCGTTGGCAGCACGATCATGTACGCTTATATGCAAGCTGTTGGTATGGTCAATGATCACACCCTTGGTTGTTTTAGATATGAAGAAGTTAAGCGCCTGGACTTCCGAGGCTGCTAGCAACTAAGGACTTGCTTTTATATTTTTGCGGCTTGAACATCGCTATGCGTCATGCGCGATAAGCTTGAGGAGATAAAACACCGATTTGAAGAAGTCAGCCAGCTGATCATCCAACCAGATGCGATGGCCGACATGGCCAAATACCAAAAACTCAATAAAGAGTATCGGGATCTGGAGAAAATCGTGAAGGAGTACGACAAGTATGTTTTGGCGACAAGTAATTTGTCCAAAGCCAAAGAACTGTTGGGTGAGGAGAAAGATCCGGAATTTCGCGAAATGGCCAAGCTGGAGATTGAAGAGCTTGAGCCGCAGGTGACGGATCTCGAGGAGGTGCTCAAGGTGATGCTCATACCTAAAGACCCCAACGACGGGAAAAATGTCATACTTGAGATCCGGGCCGGTACCGGAGGGGACGAGGCGGCGATTTTTGCTGGAGACCTATTTCGAATGTATGAGCAGTTTGCCGTCACGCAGGGCTGGAAGATGTCGGTGATCAACCTCAACGAAGGCACGGCAGGTGGGTTCAAAGAAATTGTCTCTTCCATCGAGGGTGAGGACGTGTACGGTAAACTGAAGTTTGAGTCGGGCGCTCACCGGGTCCAGCGCGTACCCGCTACAGAAAGTCAAGGTCGGATACATACTTCCGCGGCCACAGTTGCCGTTTTACCTGAGGCAGAAGAAGTAGATGTAGAACTCAATATGGGGGATATCAGAAAAGATACTTTTCGGGCGTCAGGAGCCGGCGGTCAGCATATCAACAAAACGGAATCCGCGGTCAGGCTTACTCACCATCCGACCGGTATTGTCGTAGAGTGCCAGGATGGACGGTCGCAACATGCCAACTATGACAAAGCACTCAAGGTGCTCCGTTCCCGGATTTATGAGCTAGAGCTCAAAAAGCACCAAGATAAAATCAGCTCAGCCCGCAAATCGATGGTGGGGAGCGGGGATCGGTCGGATAAGATCCGGACCTACAATTTTCCGCAAGGCCGGGTCACAGACCACCGAATCGGGTACACCGTCTACAACCTGCCCAATGTCTTGAATGGACAATTGGAAGACTTTGTGGAGCAACTACGCATCGCAGAAAATGCAGAAAAGCTAAAAGAAGGGGAGTAAAGTCCAAGCATGATAAAAGCACCGCCCCTGCTCTTGCCAGTACTCGTGTGGCTGATGATCGTCTCCTGCTCCCAGCTGGACGATGATGTCTCCACTTCGCCCAATTTGCAGTTAGCGTTGAGTACCGACACCGTACGCTTTGACACCTTATTTACTGAACGTACGAGTATCACGAAGCGACTTCGCATTTTTAATGATAACAAAGAGGATTTGATCATTGATCGCATCGGACTTGGTGCTGGCAATGATTCCTTTTACAAACTGATCGTCAATGGCAAAGAGGGCAAGGAGATCACAGGTGAGCTTCTGCGAGGAGAAGACAGCTTGCTGGTGCTCATAGATGTGACCATCGACCCCATGAACGAGAACCTTCCCTTCCTGGTAAAAGACTCCATCGAGATCCAGTGGAATGGTAACATGACCGACGTCAAATTAATAGCCTGGGGTCAGGATGCCATCTATTTGGATGCAGTAGCGCTTTGTGACGTGGTCTTCACCGCAGAACGCCCCTATGTTATTGAGAGGTTTCTGAGGGTGGATTCGCTCTGCACTTGGGAGTTGGAACCTGGCGCTCGAGTGTACTTGGACAACGGAGCTTCTATCGAAGTGTTAGGAAAGATGATCGCCAATGGGGATAGTGGTAATCACGTGATCTTCCGCAATACGCGGTTTGATCCAGGTTTTCTGGAAGCACCCGGCCAATGGGGGGGCATTCTCTTCCAACCAGGAAGTCGGGACAATCGGCTGAGTTATACCACGATCGAAAATGCGGTGACCGCAATCTCCACCCGAGGTGTAAATGATCCATCAAGTCGGGTACAGATCAGTATAGATCACTCTATCATTCGTCATATGTTTGGCGCGGGTATCCAGGCCTTTACCTCGGAGCTGGATGTGTCCAACACGCTGATTCACAATTGCGGGGCGTTTGTCGTCAGCGTATTTGTAGGTGGGGACTACCGCTTTGATCACTGCACCATGACCAATCAACCCAACTTCTTCATCAGGGAAGAGCCCTCTTTCGCCTTTCTCGACAACCTGCCGGGGGAGTCATTTGTGGATGATCTATCGCTTGAGATCACGAATTCGATCCTTTGGGGTCCCGAAGAGGAGGTCTTTTTCCTTGGTAATGCAGGGGGAGCTGTTATTGACACCCTCGTTCGCAACAATATCATCAAAGCTGCCGATAGTCTGCCAGGTAATTTCGCTTCTCAGGAGTTCAATTTTCCTGGGTTTGATCGGCCTTTCCTTTTCGAGTACAATTTGGACTCCGTAGCATTTGCCAGGGACAGGGCCCCGGGATCTCTGATTCCTGACGATATCCGAGGTCTACTGCGGGATTCCATCCCTGACATTGGGGCCTATGAGCGCTTTGACGGGCAGTAGCATCGCTACTCGGACCGCAAATGCACAACTGGATTGCTACTCGCGCTTTTCCAGGCCCGAAAGCCCACTGACCCGATAGCAATTATTAAAACCGCCAACAAAGGAATTATGTAGTAGATGCCGCTTAGTTGGATATGGTAGGTGAAAACGATGTCTAGGATTGATTTTGTGAAGTAACCGGCTGCGGGCAGTGCCAGGATGCCCGCAATCGCTACTAGCAACAAAAGGTCTCGATTGATGAGATAGAAAATCTGTGCGGTATTGGCACCCAACACTTTCCGGATACCAAATTCCTTCGATCTGCGCTGAATTCCCAAGGCAACCAGAGTATATAATCCCAGGACCGAGATGACCACCGCGATGATCGTGACGAACAAATTGATTTTTATGATGATGTTGTTTGTTTGCCGTACGGAAAACATAGACTCTTCTTGGGGGAAGCCGCGGTAGAGCAAGTTGGGGAAGATGCGCACCCACGAGACCTCCATCTCCCGCTTCAGGGATTGAGCATCCCCGGTACGCGCCTTCATCGCCAAATACTGAAAGGCCGAAGGTAGTGCCTGGAAGAGGACGGTTGGCTCCATCTTTCCACCCACCATTGTGGGTTTGTTCTTGAAGTCGTCGATCACACCGATGACTTTGTATTGCTCCCCGTTCAGCGTAAGCTGTTGGTCGAGCATCGAGCCACCAAGCTTTCTATCCAGCAACTCATTGATAATGATTTCATCCTTGCGCTGCTCACCCAAGAAAAATCTACCCTGCTGCAGCCGGATACCAATGGTCTTCAAGTAGTCCGTGGATACCTGCAGCATTTCCACTTGATGATAAGCACCTTCGTATTCGAATGTCATTTGCGCTGCGCCGAAGCCAATGATGTCCTGGGTTCCGCCGTAGACCTCGATGCTGGAGCGCCTATCGGCCTCGTCGCGCAGCGAAAGGTAGTTGTTCGCTTCATACAAGGGGATGTTGAGCACACCGTCCATCTGATAGCCTTTGTCCAGTGACTCTTGATACCGCGCGTTGCTGAAGTAAGCGCCAAGCGCAAAAAGATTGTAAAAGACAATGATGAATTCAAAGGCCAGCATGGTCTTGGTGAAATAGTTCTTGCCTGACAGTTTCACCCGCTGCCGGAAGATTTCGATGGTTTGAAAGCGGCTGATGTAGATCGCTGGGTAGCCGGCTGCTAGCAGACCCATCAGTAGCCAGAGCACCAAGAGGTATACAGCAAAAGCAGGCAGGTTCGAATGGTTGGGCTGGATGATTTCTACGGAAAACAGCGCGTTGAATTGGGGAACGAGCAACATCGTGAAGACCCCAGAGAGCATCAGTGCCACCAGCAGCTGCATAATGTTTTCAATGACTAGCATGATGATGATATTTTTTCGCGAGCCTCCCAATGCCTTTCGTACCCCTATCTCTTTCAGCCTCTTGGCGGAAACGGCGATGGCAGTGTTGGCAAAGTTGAAGCCCGCCAGCAACATGACGCAGACGGCGGAAGATAGGAGACCCACCATAGAGGCGGGATGCAGAGGAGTTCTGAATCGACCCATGGCGAGCTCTCGTTCATGATGGGCCCATTCGACCAGATTTTGGAGGGTGTATCGCGCGATTTCCAGTTGTGGGTTCGAGGCGTTTTGGACTGGTAACGCTTGATTGAGGTCGGCTTGGATCGAAGAGGGTGTTTGATGGATGGATTCGACAAAGGTGCCGTCTACCCAATGTCCCCAATTCGCTTCGTCGATATCGTGAAAGTCAACATAGTGGCGGATGGACATCAGCATAGAGAAAGAAAAGCCGGTGTTGCTTGGCCATTCGTCGAGCACACTCGAGACGACAAAGGAATGTTGCTCACCACTGTCTTCGACGAGTAGAATGCTTTGTCCTGTGGCTACTTGATTGCCAAAAAGGCGAGTGGCCAAGGCCTTAGAGATCACCACTGAAGCAGCGGTCAAGGGCTCTCCAGTATGACCTTGTAGGGTCTCGTAGGGGAATACATCCAAGAAGTTTTCGTCCACAAAGCCAATCTGTTCCCGAAACAACTCATTCCCGACTTTTATCATCCATGGCTCCCCCACGTATCGTGTGACCTCGAGATGGCCGTCGGTGGTACCAGTCAGGTGATTGGCAAGGGCCAAGGGGGAGATGCCTATTTCTAAACCATCCTCTCCGACGACTTTGGTTGCGTTGACTTTATAGATGTGATCGGCATTGGGGAAATACTTGTTGAACGAGGCATTGAAATCCCAGTTGAAGTAGGCCAAGGTGCCGAGTGAGAAAGCGATGGCCACACTGAAAAGATTGACCAAGACGAAAAAGCGATCCCGGATAAGCGATCGGAAGGAAGCGATGAGATAGTTGACCAGCATAAAAAAAGTTTTGCTCCTAAAGTCGCTCCCATTAAGCATCAAAACGTCCAAACCGACAAAACTGGACCTGATCGGAGGACTTACCCACCTATTTTTCCCAGCAAATGAAGGTGATGACGGCAGTGGGTAGCGAGCGAGTGAATAGAGCATTCACCCTTTGTGAACGCGCCAAAAGTCAAACTAACGAAAGGAAATTCTGAAAATTGTGAGGGAGGATCACAATTGAGTTGGCAAAGTAAAAAAGAGTGAATTTTCTCTGGTTTTAGTTTGGTGGACGAATCAATCGGACTACATTGCCCAACACAACCGTTATATAAGACAAATGAAACCACCCAACAACCAGCTACTTAGGCATTGGACAGAATGTCTCAGCATTTTTTCATCACATCGATCGAGAGGTCTATCGATCCCAAGTTCTAACACGATTTTTTTCCCCTAATACCAGCTCCTGCGTCCGGCAATTGCTATCCTCAGCGTAGCGTTGATTGATCGCTGAGGGCCTACTGCGTCTGTCGAATCGGAAGACAATAGACTTCAATCATTTGATTGGGCCATAGGTGCCGCTCGTCCGACTGCAGGAGCTCATCTAAAACCACTACTATGAACCAGCTAAGAATGCTACTATACGGCGTGCTACTGATCGTTGTATACTATCCAGTCCTCGCTCAACGTCCAGTCATCAAGTATGGAGACTTGTACGTCGAGGGCAAATACCTCAAAAGTGCCAATACTGGCGAAAATGTTACCCTTCGATCCCTGAGCCTGGGTTGGAGCAACTGGCAGGGTCGTTTTTGGACGGCTGCCACGATCGACCGACTTGTAGAGGAATGGCAACCGGACCTGATCCGAGCTTCCATCGCGGTCGAGAAGGAGAAAGGATACCTGGCCGGCGACCGATGGCGCGAGGATACCAGGCAGAAGCTGTTTGCCGTCGTCGACGCCTGCATCGCCAATGACGTCTATGTCATGATTGACTGGCATGCGCATGAAATGAAGCAGTCTGAGGCGAAAGCTTTCTTTCGAGAAATGGCCGAGAAATATGGCGACTATCCTCACGTGATCTATGAGACGTTCAATGAGCCTGTCGGGGAGCCAAAATACACATGGTCGCGGCTGAAGAGCTATCACCAAGATATCTTGGGAGCCATCCGCGCTTCCGATCCCGACAACGTCGTCATTTGTGGTACACCCCGATGGAGCTCTGCGACTGACGATGTGTGTGGCAATGCCGTCACCGGGACAAACATCATGTATACGCATCACTACTACGCTGCGAGCCACGATCGGCACTTTGCTTTGGTCGAAGCGGCCATTGATTGCGACTTGCCGGTATTTATCACAGAATGCGGTGGGATGAACTATGCCGGTGAGGGTGCGATCGACTATCCGGCCTGGCAGCGGTGGATCAAACTTTGCGAGGAAAATGACATTAGCTATGCCTATTGGTCCTTCTCCAGCAAAGAGCGAAGTGCGTCAGGCCAGGTGCCTTCGGCAGACATGGTCTACGGAAATGACGTGAGCGCTATTGGACCGTGGACCTACTCAGAAGGTCCCTCCGGCTCTTTCAAAGAATGGGGTCTAGCGGTCTATCGTGAGCTCACCTCCTGGGCGCAAAGCGGCGAATCTCATTACTGTGACAACTGCCCCAAGGCGGATGACGGATCACCTCAAGATCCTGATCCTGAGGAGGACCCGACCGACGAAACTGACTCGACGGCGAATCTTTTGACAAACGGTGATTTTGCTGACGGATTAGAAGGATGGGATTTCCTCGCTCAGGGTACGGCTTCCAATGCCAGTGTCGCCGATGGCGAGGCAGATTTTGATGTCATCAGTGGCGGACCGGCCTATAAGCCGCAACTTGTGCAGGCCATAGCCCTGGAGGCGGGGCAGACCTATACCCTATCTTTTGTGGCGAAGGCCTCCTCCGCGAGGGAAATCATCGTGGAGGTGAATCGCGGGGGTACCCCCGACTGGAGCAAGGCATTGACTAAGAAGGTGCAGCTCAAAACGAGCGAAGAAGCTTTTCAATTTACCTTCATGTCCGACTTCTCAGATGCCACGGGCCGGCTGGATTTTAACTTTGGCGGGGACAACTCGTCCGTCACGCTTTCACAAATTGAATTGCTAAGAGGTACACCTCAGGATACCGGGGATGAAGAAGATCCTGAAGATCCTCCTGCTGATGAAGAAGAGGGGGGTCTGATCGTGGAAGGCGAGGACATGGCCCTGGATCGGATGGAAGCAGCGCCCTTCTCTGCCGCGTCTGGGGGCCAAGCGATTGTTCTCCCTGGTTCCAATAGCGTCGGTTTTGCCTCTTTTACCTACCGTGGTAGTGCTACGGACCGGATGACGGTAAACGCCGTTGATCTATCGTCCACTGGCTATCTCAAGCTGCGCGTTAATGGAAGCGGCTTTCTGAAGACTTGGACTTTGGGTGATAACGATGGCGAGATGAAGTCCTTGGTGTACCAGGGCCTTCGGATCCAGGAGGGCGATTGGGTAGAGCTCAAGGTACTCTCCAACAATGCGATGGCCATCGACAGGGTCATTTTTGGCACGGTCGATCCTTCTGATGATCCTCCGGCGGAGGAGGAAGAGCCGGTTACAGGCAATCTTTTGGTCAATGGTGATTTTTCTCAGGATATGGATTCTTGGGGATTCTTTGATCAGGGAACGGGTGCTTCGATGCGTGTCTCAGGAGATGTCGCCGAGATCGAGGTACGTGACGGTGGGGCAGTTTGGAAGCCGCAGCTCGTCCAGGCTGGATTTGCCATCCGGGAGGGAGCGACCTACCGCGCTAGTTTTGATGCTCGCGCTGCTGCGGCACGCGCTATTGTCCTTGATATCAACGAAGGACCGCCTGCTTACGGTACCTTGATGAGGGAGTCCGTCACACTATCTACAGCGATGCAGACCTACAGCTTCGAGTTTACCGCTTCCAGGTCCGATGACAATGCACGTTTTGATTTCAATCTTGGAGGGAGCGACACAGATGTATCCATTGACAACGTGGCGCTGGTGCTTTTGTCCGAGCCTGATGATGGTGATCCTTCCGATCCCGGTGGGGGTAACATGGGCGTCAAACCTAAGTTTTACATCGTTTCGGACATCAAGATCGGCCGAAGTGATCCTGATGATCATCATGCGATCATCCATCTGCTCCATTATGCGAATGATCTCAATATTGTCGGCTTTTCTACCGGTGGCAACAACACCGACGGGGGTAGGCCGGCCATCAACAATTGTATCGGCGCTTATGAGCAGGACAGAAACGCCAACCGCGCGGCTTTTGATGCGATGGGCTATCCTTCGCCTGCGAGTCTGAGGGCCGTCAATTTTGATACCGATGCGCAGGACCTCAGGGGACTGAAGGCCGCCATCAATGACGGGACCGATGAACCTGTCTATGTTGGTTTGTGGGGGCAAATCGAGAACCTGCAGCGGCTAATGGATGGGCTGACATCTGCCGAACGCGCCAAGGTCAGACTGCTGATGATAGGAACGTACCGTCTAGACCCTGTTGTGAGCAACAATCTACGCGATTGCAGAAAGAGGAACTGGAACAGCCTGGGAGGTCAGCGGGATCATATCTTCAATAACTATCCGGAAGTTTGGATGATCGAGATGGATTGGACCTTTTGGGGCTTGCAACTCAGGTCCAATCTGACCACCTCCAACAGCCCTCGACAGAAGGCGCTGATGGATGACATGGATCGCTACGGCGGAAGGATGGGTGACTACCTCAAAGGCCTCTGGAAGGATACGGAGCGGATGGAATACAATGATGGATTGACTACCGTTTATCTCATTGATCCCGCGGACAACGATGATCCCACGGCGAAGGAGGGCTGGGCAGGTCGCTTCACCCGTCCATTTACCAATAGGCCTTATTGGATTGGCTACGACGGAGGACATCCTTGGAACTACGCCGACGTCTGCCAGCATTGGCAAGCCCAGGCCGTGAATGTATTTAAGGCGCGGGTGAAGTCGGTCTACGACAAGGTTGATTTGATGAATAGTGACCTGATCGATCGGACCAAAAAGCTCCATGGGCATTTGCCAGCTTTGAGGCTGAGTTCGACCGAATTTGAGCAAGAGATGGGGAGTGAAGGTTTGGTGCTCAGTATCGATCACGACTCTCTTGCCTCCAGCTTTGAGGGCATATCAGATCTTTTCGACCCTGAAGGCCTCAAGGTATATCCCAATCCCGCGGTGGATGAACTGCGCGTGCAGATCGGTGAGTCCGCCTCAGGAGAGGCCTTTATTTTTGATGCGGCTGGGAGGGCATGGCTTCAGTTGCCGCTTCGACCTGGCACTACGGTGGTGCCTATCGGGCAACTGCCCCAAGGTTTTTACTTGTTGAGAAGTGTGATTGATGGCGAAGTCAATAGTCGGAGTTTCGTTGTTCAATAGCATCGTTTAGGAAAGGAACAGAGACGCGGTAAGAGGGGCCCATCTCCGCCCCACCGCGTCAACCTTTGTTAAATGGCAAACCACTGATTAGAGGTTCTTCGATCGCTAAGCTTTAACTGGCCTTTTTCAGGTGGCTGCGCAGCTCGGAGGGTGTTTGACCACGCATCTTTTTGATGATTTGATTAAAAGAGCTTTTAGAGTTGAATCCGCAATCGAGGGCAATGCCCAGCAGGGTAAGGTGCGCATATTGCTCATCTTGTACCCGTTGCTCAAATTCCCGCACTCGATATTCATTGATAAAATCGAAGAAATTTTGACCAAAGACGCTATTGATAACCTGTGACAACTGATGCCTGGTAAATCCCAACGCCCCGGCTAAATCATCGATGGTCAGCGTGGCTTGTAGATGGGGTTGATTTTCCTCCATGTGATCGGTGAGCGCCTTACTGTGTTCTTGCAAGTCATCTTTGGACAGCGACGAGCTTGCATATTTTGGCTTCGGCGCTTGCGGATCGTCCGCTAGAGTCAGTTTTGCAGGATTGGTAAATATCGATCCCTGTTTCAGCCCGAAGTACCCGATGACCATGACATTGAAGACGATGTACCCCGATACAATCTGGAAGGAGCTGCGCATGGTTACCCATTGGAACTCTCCTGCCCAAATAATGATGAATGAAATCCAAAAGCCGATCAGTGATAAAATGATCCAGTTTCGAAGCCAATCGAGCGATACTTTCTCGGTGTAACTAAAGCGGTTTTCCAACTGGCGACGGTGGCGAAATAGCAGGTACAAGCTCAGTGCTGGATACAAGCAGGAGAAAAATGCCAGAATCAACCCGTAATAACCCATGTATGGCGGTACAGATCCGCGCGAGTGCAGATAACCATCCTCCACCCACACCCGAGTACCAGGAACGTCCGCAAAATGGAAATAGAGGAAATGCCCTGAGAAAAACACAAACGGGATCAAATGGTACCACTGCAGCAACAGCCGAAAAGGTCGTCGTCCCAAGAGGGCAATGACGTACAGGTAGAGCAGCGGACCCGTAATAAAGGCTAGTAGCCCACCCATTAAGAGGAGTGGAACCAACTTGTCCGTGCGATCGATGAAATTGAGGTGGAAAAAGAGGAGCTGCAGCGCTGAGATCAGTAGCCAGGCAGCCAGCAAATAATCAAATTTTTGCGTAGATCGCTTCCCCACAATCAGCATCGCCAGGAAGATCGATTGTCCCATCCCAATGTACAGCAGTGCAGACATGGCGAAAAGATAGGGGAGAATGCCTTTTCGAACTTTTAGAGGAACAAATTAT
>JBCCXG010000023.1:0-20356 GCA_039191945.1 Bacteroidota bacterium | reverse complement strand
GTAGGGTATTTAACTCCTCCGTCAGCTTCTTTACCTCCGCGAGGGTTTGGCCCAAAGCCGCCGCATCAATGGAGTCCATCATCGCATCTGCCTTACCAAGGATAGGGTCCAGTTGAGCCACTCGAGAGTTGATATTACCGATCAGCCCGCTGGTGTTCGTCACTAATGAGTTGGTGGACAGCAGGGTATTGTTGAGATAATAGCGTGTAGTATCCAAACCCGAAATCGTCTGCTTCAACTGTATGCCTATCCCCTCGAACTCTTCAAGCAACGCATCTAGTTTGTTGATGACCAGATTGAGGTTGTTCGCGGCCGGTCTTGCACTTTCCAGGATTTCTTCCAAGCCTTTATCAACTCGCGAAATCAAGGTATCTCCCGAGTCCATAGGCTTGCTGATGTCTTCGACACGCAACACGATGGATGTACCCCCTAAGAGATCCGAAGTCAGCTCAGCGACTGTCCCTACCCCAAGGATGATGTCTTCACGCACATCAAACTCGACGAGTACTTTGTCAGATTGCGTTTGTAGCAAATCGATCCGCGTCACTCGCCCTACGGGTACACCATTGATCTTGACGAGATTGGAAGTGGCGAGACTTCCGACGTTATTATAAACAGCGAAGTAGTACTTGTTCCTAGAGAGTACATCACTGCCTTTCAGAAAATTAAAGCCATAGTATAAAATGAGACCTGATATGACAGCAATGATCCCAATGCGTACTTCTTTTGACACCTAATGTGCTAATTTGATTCGACTTCGTTTTTGTAATCCCGGACCGCGCGGAAGATCCCAGATGCAATATAGCGCTGTTTCAAGTCATCGTTTAGGTCGATCTCCTCTTTTGAGTTGCTCAGATAGCCGGTCTCTACTAACACACTCGGCATGGTGGTATTGAACAACACCCAGAAGCCCGCAGACTTCACGCCACGGCTTTTGCGACCGGCACGGGTCCCGAGCTGATTTTCGATGCTCTCCGCCAAGCGGACGCTACTTTCCTGAAAAGCACTCTGCTGTAGGGTGAGGAAGATGTAAGACTCAGGTGAGTTGGGGTCGAAGCCCTCGTAGTTTTCTTCGTAGTTTTCCTCTTTTAGTATTACCGCATTTTCCCTGCGGGCTACCTCGAAGTTTTCATCGGTTTTGTGCAGCCCCATGACGTAAGTCTCCGTCCCATAGATCCTGGGGTTAGAGATCCAGTTGCAGTGAATGGAAATAAAAAGATCTGCTGCGTTACGATTGGCAAACTTGGACCGATCCTGCAGCGTCGGGAAGCTATCATCCTCTCGGGTGTAGAGGACCTTCACATTGGGCATGTTCTGATTGAGGACCCTACCTAAATGCTTGGCAATGGATAGCGCCACATCCTTTTCTTTTGAGATGTCGCCGTGGGTGCCGGGATCACGCCCACCATGCCCCGGATCTAGTACGATAGTGGAGACAATTGTACTGGGCTCCTCAGTGGTCGTAAACGATGCTAAGAGGAGCACAAGTGAAAAGGCCATCAGTATCGCAATATTCCTCACTTTACTGTAGTTGTATAGTAAAATGCGATAGTTTTACGCAAAATTGTAAAATTTTCCCCAAAATTAAAATCTGAGGGCTGCTTGAGGCGACTTGCTTTTTTAGGGTTTTTCATCCTCCTTTTTTATTCTAGTTCCGCACAATCAGACACGCTTCAACAGCAATCTTTGGACTCTCTGGTACAGGAAGTAGCGCTAGATTCTCTCGCAGAGGTCTTCCAGAGCGACTCATTGGCCGAGGTTTTCAGTACTGACTCCATCTTATTCAACGCTGATTCCATCTTTCAGAGCAACACACCTTTGGATACCGGCCGACTGCAAACTACAGTAGGTCCTGGACAGCCAGCGGCTCAATCTGACATTGAAACCACTGTCAACTATAACGCCAAAGATTCGATTTATTTCGACCTCAAGTCACAGACCATTTCCATGTACGGCGAGACGCATGTGGACTACGGAGAGATCTCACTTGAGGCCGAGCAAACTGATGTAGACTGGGAAACCCAGATCATTCGCTCGGTATTTGTGGTGGATTCAACCGGCAGCAAAATAGGGAAACCGGTATTTTCTGATGGGAAAGATATCTACGAGACGGACGACATCGTCTACAATTTCAAAACGAAAAAGGCAAGGATCAAGGGTGTCATCACGGAGCAAAATGGAGCCTTCATGCATGGCGAACAGGTGCGAAAAAATGAGAAAGATGAGCTTTTCATTACAAAAGCCAGGTATACTACCTGCAACCTGTCACATCCTCACTTCTACATCGAATCCAGCAAGCTCAAGCTGATTCCTGGAAACAAGGTCGTCTCGGGACCCTTCGTACTAAAGTTTCGATCGGCCGAAAACAAATCGATCTTCACCCCGCTGGCCTTGCCATTCGGTATGTTCCCGCAACCAAAGACCAAAGTATCAGGGGTGATCTTTCCGAGCTACGGTGAGGAAAGACGTAGGGGCTTTTTTCTGAGACAAGGAGGCTACTACTGGGCGATCAGTGACTACATAGATCTACGCGCTACCGCTGACATCTACTCACGTGGAGGGGCGGGATTTGAAGTCGCGAGCCGCTACCGGAAGCGCTACACCTATAGCGGCAGCTTTTCCTACTCTTTTAACCGTACGATCACCGACGATGTCGAGGGAGGCGCCAAATCGAATGACATGTGGATCCGTTGGAGCCATACGCCTGAAACACGGGGTCCGGCTAGCTTCAGCGCATCGGTATCAGCGGGTACCTCTACTTTCAACCAAAACAACAACCTGGTGAATCAGGACTTTGAACGAAGTATCAATGCGCAGTTTACTTCCAATGCCAGCTACCGAACGAGGTTTCGCTGGGGTAGTCTTTCGCTCGGCGCCAGGCAGAATCAAAACATCGCGACTGGGATACAAAACATTACGCTTCCAGACATGACCCTCAATGTCAACCGGGTCAATCCTTTCAAAAAGCTCACGAAGAATTCCAACTCGGTACTGGCCAAACTCAACCTTAGTCACAACTTCGTAGCCCGCAATGAGCTCTCCAATGCGCCGCTCTCACGTCCGGGATTCAATGTGGTCAATCGCGATCCGAAGGCGGACAGCACCCTGGAATTTTTTAGCGAGTTCGACGAAGTGCTCGCTAGAGGAAAGATAGGGGGTAGACATACGATACCGATCTCGACATCATTTACGGTTTTGCGCAAATTTACCATCTCTCCGAACTTCAACTACCAGGAGCTGTGGTATCCGAGAGAGCTACGCTACGAATACGATGAAGAGCTCGCCGGCGTGCGGGTAGACACGGTAGATACCTTCAGTCGGGCGGGCTCTTGGCGGTCGGGGGCCTCAATGAATACCATCGTCTACGGTACTTATTTCGTCAAAGGGAAGCGAATCGAGGCGATCAGGCATGTGATCACTCCGAGTATCTCCTTCAGCTACAACCCAGACTTTGGTGATCCCTCGCGAGGGGTCTTTTCAGAAGTCCAGGTAGATAGTCTAGGTAATACTCGGCGCCTTAGTAAATACGAAGGATTCACCTTTGGGTCACCGCCTTCCGGAGAGAGTCAAAGCGTAGGTTTGTCACTTCAAAATAATCTCGAAATGAAAATTCGGGACAAGGAAGATTCCACGGAGTTTAAGAAGGTGAAAATCTTTGATAACCTCTCCCTCAACACAAGTTACAACTTTGCGGCCGATTCCTTTCAGTTATCAGATATCAGATGGCAGGCACGTACTTCCATCCTCAATCGGGCCCTGAGCATCAACCTCAATGGGTCTTTCGATCCCTACATCTACGAGCTGATCAGCGAAAGCACCTCGGTCAATGGAGATCGGACGGTAGTCCAACGTCGCGTCAATAGCTTTGCATGGGACAACGGGCAGGGCCTTGGACAACTCACGACAGTGGGCGCTAACCTCAGTCTGAATTTGAGCCCCAACTCTTTTAAGAAACGAACGGAGGAAGAACAAGAAGAGGACTTGCAACAAAACCAGCGGACGCCCAGCATCTTTGAGGATCCTACCGTCGCTCCCCCCTTCGCAGATGACGAAGAAATTGAATACATCCGCAACAATCCGGACGAATACATCGACTTCAATCTTCCCTGGAGACTGAGTGCCAACTACTCTATTCGGAGAACGAAAAGAGGCTTTGAGGATCCCAGAATTACTCAAACTTTGTCTTTCAGCGGCTCATTGTCACTGACACCCAAAACTCAGGTGAGCTTCAACTCAGGGTATGATATCGAGCGGCGAGAATTCACCACGACTCGCGTATCCATCAACAGGGACCTGCATTGCTGGACCCTTTCTTTCAGCGTGGTACCCTTTGGTCGCTTCCAATCCTTCAATTTGAGCATCAGACCGAGAGATTCCCTCCTCCAAGAGCTCAAGATCGAACGACGACGAAACTTCCTCGACTCCTTCTAGCCACAGCCCGCTTTTTTGGTCCGGTGCTGGACACTCATGTGCTAAGCAGACAAAACTTCCCAACTCCAGCCCCCGAAGGCCGGTACAATTCATGGTCCTCATCGCAGACTATTGCCACCAGGACTTTTTGAATAATAAGAATTATGCTCAGTAAAAACTTGATCTATATCACCACTTCGGTACTCCTACTCAGTGCCTGTATAGGCACAGACGAAGTGGAGGACACGCTCACCACCATAGAGATCGAAGTACCCGATGATGTCACCATTGTCAATGGCAGCTTCGCCAAACTTGTCGGGCAAGTGGCCCAGTTGGACGCTCACGGCACCAGTGACCTCGGCGGATCTTTCTTGTTGGACGGCGCAACTTGGCAAAGTGACAACCCATCTGTGGCTTCCATCGATGCGGACGGCATCGTCACGGCCTTGAGCCCGGGCACCACACAAATTATAGCCAGTGGTTTCGGCATCGCCAGCGACCCCATTATGGTGAACGTCACTGACGATGAAAACGCTATCGCTTTGATCGCAATTTCCGCGCCGGATGACCAGACGGTTGTAGAGCCTGAGACCACCGTGCAACTTACTGCAACCGCCTTGACCGCAGGTGGCAGTGAAGTGCCTGGTGCCACCTTTGATTGGTCCAGCGAGGACGAAGCTATTGCCACAGTCGATGAGCAAGGATTAGTCTCAACACTATCGGACGGTACGGTGGCCATCGTGGCAACTACCGGCAGCGTCTCTAGCAGGTTAGAACTACAAGTCGGCAATCAGGAAAGCCTAAGTCGAACCGCTGCACTCGTCGGTCTCAACGGCTATGATGTAACTGGGAGCGCCATACTATCGGCCACCGGCTCGGGAGCCCTTCAACTTCAGCTCAGCGAAGACTTCAGCGTACAAAATGGTCCTGGGCTGTATCTGTACCTGTCGAACAATCGCACGAACATCAACGGAGGCGTAGAAATCTCGGAACTTCGGTCCAACAGTGGCGCAGACATCTACAATCTCCCTGGCACCGTCGAGCTACAGGACTTCAGCCATGTCCTGGTCTGGTGTCGACCGTTTGGAGTAGGCTTCGGGACCGGAGCATTGGAATAATCATCTACAAAAAGAGCATTTCATCATGAAACGATACAAGAACATTGGGTTTGTCGTGCTTATCATCCTATCGGCAGCCCCCGCACTTTCGCAAGGCGCATGGCACAAGGAAAAGGGAAAGGGCTTCTTCAAACTGGCCCAGTCCTCCATCATCTCCGATCAATTCTATTCGCCAGAAGGGACCATACAAGACATCAAGACGGCAGGCGTGCACATTACCAGCCTCTATGGTGAGTACGGACTGTCTGACCGCTGGACGGTTGCCGCCTACGTTCCTTTCTTCTTTCGCAATACGATCAATGAGCAGGAGTTTGCCATATCGCCCAATGTGGAAGCAGGTGATGAGTCGAATAGCTTCGGTGATACTGACATCGCCATACAATATGGTATCCTAAAGAAAGGACCATGGGTACTGTCCACAAGCTTGCTTCTTGGACTGCCGCTAGGCGAAACAAGTGGCGGTACATCCGGGGTCTTACAGTCGGGAGATGGAGAGTTCAACCAGCTCTTGCGCGTGCATGGTGGGTATTCTTTCTATCCGGCACCTTTCTGGGCGGCAGGTTACGCGGGCTTTAACAACCGTACCCAGGACTTCTCAGATGAAGTCAGGTTTGGCGCCGAGGTAGGGGTGACCGTAGGGTCTAACTTCTTTGCCGTTTTGAAGCTTGATATCGTGGAGTCCCTGATGAATGGTGAAGCAGCCACGAGTCAAACAGGAATCTTCTCCAACAACCTGGAGTTCACCTCCTTCGGTCCAGAGTTAAGCTATGTATTCGACAATGGTTGGGGCATATCTGCTGCCGCTTTCGGCGCACTCAACGGACAAAACATCCTTGCCAGTCCCGCTTTCTCCATCGGGTTGGTCTATGACCTGAAGTAGTTGCTGGAGTAGAGGTAGCGCCAGATTCGATCATCTCCCGTGCATTTTTACGCTCAGAGCATATGAGGTGATCGTATCTTGTAAAGAAATCCATCGAGATGAAAGCACACTACGCTCACGCTGCCACTGTTTTACCGGTCAAAGATGTGGCTGCTTGTATGGCCTTCTATCACCAGAAACTGGGATTTGATGTGAGCTTTCAGTGGGGCGACCCGGTGGACTACGTGGTCCTAAAGGCCGGAGATATATCCTTGCACTTATCTAAAAGAGAAGATGGCCAGTCACCCAGCAAAAGCCATGTCGCTTTGTTGATCTTTGTCACCGACATTGATACCCTCTACGACCGAATGGTCACAAATGGGGTGCGGATCGTAAGTGAAATTGGAAATAGAGACTATCAAATGCGCGACTTTGACATTGCCGATCCCGAGGGTCACATCATCAGCTTTGGACAAGGAGGCTGACGCTTCTTACTTCGGCCCATCAAGCCATGGCCTGCGACGGAACTTCCTTGTCCAATGACTTGTGGGTAAAGTAAAAGGTGAGCACCAACGAGGTAGCGAAGTAAGCCAATACCAGTTGGCTTCCGAAAGGAACCAAAGTCCCTAACGAAAACCAGTCACCCTGCCAGGCAACAATCCCTGCACCAAAAACGACCCTCACCATCTCCACAGCGATGGCCCACCGGTGCCGATCCATCAAAGTTGTATAGCTAAAGATGGATAATCCAATAAAAAGACCGTACAAAAGCCCTTGAGAGTAGCCAATCGTCAGGACCCTATTGAACATATACATCATTGAGGCGAAGGTGATAACAAACTGAACCCAAGACCAAGTCTTGAGAAATTTTGGTAACTGAGGGTCGTATTTCTCATAATGATACACATCCTCAATCGCCTCTACCGGATATCTCTTACTGACGTCAGCCGGTCTCCAACCCGTTGGCATAAACCAAATCCGAAACTTATCCTTGTACGATTGGGTGTGCCAGGCATCTTTGATGAGCAACCATAAGTGCATGAAATTGATCAAGATAGGATTCCAGGTTCTCGCTGGGCGCTTGACTCCATAAACAGGAGGCACATCTTCCAATTCCTCCTGGTAGGTACCAAAAAGCCGGTCCCAAAAAATGAAGATCTGACCCAGGTTCTTATCCATGTATTCTGGATTGATGGCATGGTGTACTCGATGATGAGAAGGCGTCACAATCACATGCTCAAGGACCCCCATCTTACCAATGAGGCGCGTATGGTACCAATACTGAGCAAACAAATGCAAAGGCTGAACGATGGCAATCACCTCTGGTGGTACTCCCAAAATAGCCGTGGGGAGTAGAAAGAAAAAAGAGATAGAAAACCAGGCAGAAATTGTTTGCCGCAAGGCACACCCAAGGTTAAACTCTTCGCTGCTATGATGGATGATGTGATGATTCCAAAAGTAGTTAACTTGATGAGACAGTCGATGGATCCAATACCCGGCAAAGTCTACACCGATGAAAGCGATCACGTACACGATCCAGGTGGATTCTATGTCAAACAAACCTACTCGAGCCTCGAGCCAGGCATAAGAAATGATCACTAAGGTGAGGCCCAGCACATCCTTGGTGGCGTTGGTGATGCCGGAACTAAGGCTAGACAGGGTATCCATGGACCGAATCACCGATGCGCCTTTCGCCTTTGCTACCAAGGCCTCGATCAAAAGTAAAACGATGAAAAAAGGGATCGCATAGTTCAATACCGCAACATAAGCGCTCATAAGCCAGCCAACTTCAAACTAAAAAAAACAGTACAGCCTCTTACAAAGATAAAAAGTCGACGAATCTTGAAAAACCTAACAAACTAGCGGAATTGAAGTGTCCTTACGGCGGCGTTACATCCATATTTCGTTAGTTTCAAGTTTTGTTAATAACTCTTCCGAGACTTTCTGGGTTAAAAAAATTATATTGAACACTGACTAATACTTACCTATGAGAAATATCTGTATGATTTTGTGTGTTGGGTTACTTGCAGGGTGCGGTAACTACTATGGTCATGTCATCGAATCTGACTACAGCTTTGACGGGAGTTTCGGACAATACGATTCCTACAACTTCATTGCCGATAAGAACTTTGAAGGGACAGATACCCATAAGGAGCTGATCGAGACTTACTTACAACAAACGCTAGACACCTGGGGCTATGAGTACAAAGAGAAGAAACCCAATCTCCTAATATTTTATAAGCTCTACTATGAAGACTTCCAAATGAAAGGTTACTCCCAGCCTGATTTTGAGCAGTGGGTCAACCAAAAGTATTCGGGAAAATTGATTGCGGACTCTTATCAAGATGAAGTAGCTGGTGATTCTACGATCGCGGAATTCAACCCCTATACCGAAGGTGGATCATGGAACATCGATGAGGCGCAGTACAACCCTGTCCTTTGCGACTTACGCGAGGGCACGCTTCTGATTTCATTTTATGATCGACGGAAGAGAAAGACCGTTTGGCAAGGATACGCCTCTGGTATTTTTGGCAACGATCGATTCGATAACAATAGATTTGTGAGACACATCGTCTTCCGGATCATGGACAAATACAGAATTCTCGCCGACAAGTCGCTAGCGAGCAACTCTTAATATCCTATTTACCTTCTATCCAAAGCTGAACCTCTTCTTTTGTGGGGTTTTTGACCTCCTTGAGTTTCAGCTTTTTCCTCATGCCGCAGACGTCGTTGTGCAACTTATTGACGTTTGCGGCTTGGATAGAGGCTATGGTCGCGTGCCCAAGCTTCTGCAATATGGGGATGTACTCCGCGGAGATGCCGTGATCTAAATAATCCTGTTCCGATGATACCTTGGCCTTGGGTTCTGGCCGCATTTGCGGAAAGAACAGTACGTCCTGAATGGACGGAGAGTTGGTCATGATCATCGTCAATCGATCGATACCCAACCCCACGCCTGAGGTAGGTGGCATACCGTACTCCAACGCCCTCAAAAAGTCCTCGTCTAGCACCATCGCTTCATCATCGCCCCTCTTCGCCAACTCCAACTGATCCTCAAAACGCTTGCGCTGATCAATGGGGTCATTGAGCTCGGAATAGGCATTCATGATCTCCTTACCGTTACAAATGGCTTCAAAACGCTCTACAAGACCTGGTTTTGACCGGTGCTTCTTGGTCAGCGGGGACATCTCCTCGGGATAGTCAATAATGAAGGTAGGTTGAATAAGGTGCGGCTCACATTTCTCACCGAAAATCTCGTCGATGATCTTCGCTTTGCCCATCGTGTCATCCATCTGCAATCCCAGGGTGAGTCCAGTCTTACGGAGTTCGTCCTCCTCCATGGCCGAAATATCGATACCCGTAAAATGCTCGATCGCTTCAAACATGGTGAATCGCTTCCAAGGCCTTTCAAAATCGATCGTATGCTCACCGACCGTCACCTTGGTATCTCCGTGTAGGTTGATGGCGATTTTCTCCACAACTTCTTCCATGAGATCCATCATCCAGAAGTAGTCTTTGTACGCCACGTACAGTTCTACCTGAGTGAACTCCGGATTGTGGAATCGAGACATTCCCTCATTCCTAAAGTCCTTAGAAAACTCATATACTCCGTCGAAACCACCTACGATGAGGCGCTTGAGATACAACTCGTTGGCGATACGCAGGTAGAGTGGGATATCCAGATAGTTGTGATGGGTCACAAAAGGCCTAGCCGCCGCGCCCCCATGAATGGGTTGTAGGATCGGCGTCTCCACCTCCAGATAACCTTTACTATTGAAGAATTCTCGAATGGTATCGATCAGACGGGTGCGCTTGTAAAATACCTCTTTGATGTGAGGATTGACGACGAGGTCCAGGTAGCGCTGCCGGTAGCGCTGCTCGGGGTCTGTAAACGCGTCATAAGTTTTTTTCTCTCCTGACTCATCTACCACCTCTTTGACGATGGGCAATGGCCGCAGCGACTTAGTGAGCACCTTCAATGAGGTCACGTGGATCGATATCTCCCCCGTCTGTGTGGTAAAAACGTAGCCGGTTATCCCGATGATGTCTCCGATGTCGAGCTTCTTCTTAAAGACTGTATTATAGAGGTCCTTGTTATCATCTGGACAGATATCGTCTCTGCGAATGTAGATCTGGACCCGCCCTGTGGCATCTTGCAGCTCAGCAAAGGACGCTGAACCCATGATCCGTCTGCTCATGATTCGGCCGGCGATCGAGACATCTTTGTAGTCCATTTTTCGGCGCTCGTAGTTTTCCCGAATATCCGCAGCCGTCACGTTTACCTTGAAGAGCTCCGGTGGGTAGGGATCGACCCCCATGGCTATGAGTTCTTCTCGCTCTTTTCTTCGTTGCAGTTCCTGCTCGCTCAACATGGACAAGTAGTATTTTTCGAGTCTGTCAAATGATTTTTTTGCGGCGGCAAAGGTAAAGGTTAATTCAATGAGATCTGGAACCCCAAACAACTATACATCCTTCAATTGACGGCGACGGACCCGCTCCCTCTTGACCAGGGAAAGCTCTCGACCACTCTGCCCTGCAATGGATGTGTTTTCGTCTGCCCGGCGGAACAAATAAGGGAGGACCTTCTGTACCGGACCGTAGGGAACATACTTGGCGACATTGAAGCCCAAATGGGCCAACTGGTAGCTAATATTGTCGCTCATGCCTAATAATTGAGAAAGGTAAACCCTGCTGTCTCCGGGAGAAATACCTCGCGCATCAACTGCTTCAACCACATACGCACTTGAGTACTCATTATGCGTTCCCACGCAAACGCTAAAGCGATCGATATGGTCCAAAGCAAAATCAATGGCCAGGTTGTAGTCCCGATCGGTATCTTCCTTGGACTTCTGAATGGGATCCTCGTAGCCCATCTCTTCTGCCCGCTCTCGTTCTTTTTCCATATAGGCACCTCGCACGAGCTTTGCGCCGAAAAAGAGATCCTCGCGACTAAGCTCCTCGTAGGCCCGCTGCATTCGGCCCAGCGCCGCATGACGATACAGCTGGTAGGTATTGACGACCACTGCTCTTTCTCTGTTGAATTGCCGCATCATCTCATAGGCGATCCGGTCTATCTCCTCCTGTATCCAAGTTTCTTCCGCATCGATCATAAAACAGGTCCCTCCTGCGGCCACTCGAGCTGCCAGCTGATGAACTCGCTGCTCAAAACGTTCATACCGAGCTAGTTCCTCTTCGGTCAGAGGCTCACCCGCTTGCCGCTTGGCCATGAGTTGGGTATCTCCCAAGCCACTGAGCTTGATCACACAAAACGGAATTTTTTCCTCCTTCGCTGCAAAGTCGGCCACCCGCAGGGCCTCTTCCAAGGTGGCGTCAAAGCTTTCTTCAGTCGCCTGGCCCTCTACGGAGTAATCTAGGATCGTGTCTACTTGATAGGCTCCGAGTCCCTCAATCGCGTCCCGGCACTGCTCGATGGTTTCGCCGCCGCAAAACTGTTGGAAAAGTGTCTTGCGAATCAGCCCTTTGACCGGCAGGTGAAGGGCCAAGGCGAGGTTAGTCATCGCCGTCCCCAATTTGACCAGCCAGGGATACTTCATCGTGGAGAATAGCAGATACGTCTTGAATAGATCCGCATCCGATTTCGCGGCGAACGCCACAGACGTATCATCAAAATTGACGACGGTTTGATTCATCACTCGGTAAGGTTGCACAAATATACTGGAGCCGTTTGATCAAATAGGAGACCTAAAAATCATCAGAAATGTTTTTGCAGTTTAGCTTTGCCGGCTCACTTGGTTCGCAGAGAAAGGGTATCGTGGCCTATGAGTATTCCCAACAATGTTTTCCTTAATGCAGATTCTTCCGAACGGCTGAATGAAATTATCGCAGGCGGCAGTTTTGATAAGATTGCCGTACTCGTGGACGAAAATACCTATCAGCATTGCTGGCCAAATCTCGCACTCGAGGGGCCTGCGGATATCATTGGGATATCAAGTGGCGAGAAGGCAAAAAATCTCACCACCTGCGAGTATATCTGGAAGGAGATGACTGACCTAAAGCTCTCTCGCCGCTCGTTGCTGGTCAACCTAGGTGGGGGAGTCATCGGAGATATGGGTGGCTTTGTCGCCAGCACCTACAAGCGAGGCATCTCTTTCGTCAATGTACCGACCACGCTATTGGCCCAAGTAGATGCAAGTATTGGGGGAAAGCTTGGAATCGATTTTCACGGTTTGAAAAATCACATTGGCGTCTTTCAAGAGCCTCTTGCTGTACTGGTAGATACGCAATACCTGAAAACGCTAGAGGAGCGAGAACTGCGCTCAGGATATGCAGAGATGTTGAAGCATGGACTGATCAACAATGCAAGCCACTGGGCAGAATTGGCTTCGGCGCCATTCTCTCCAGATCGCAACTGGTCTCGCTTGATGCCGACCTCCGTCCATGTAAAAGGTGAGGTGGTGGCAGAAGATCCTCGCGAGCACGGCCTGAGGAAGATATTGAACTTCGGGCACACCCTGGGCCATGCGATAGAGACTTACTTCCTCTCGACCAAAGACCGCATGCTTCATGGAGAAGCTATCGCTCTGGGTATGGTACTCGAGGCGTACCTGTCCCAATCAGCTCATGGGCTCAGTAAAGCCTCGCTCGATGAAGTGTCGAATTACCTTATTGCTACGTACGGTAAGCACGTACTTCCCCCGCTCCCCAATGTCCTCGAGCTGATGCAGCACGACAAAAAGAATGAACAAGGCAAAACCTTATTCTCTCTTCTAAAGAACATAGGAGATTGTGCTTGGGACCAGCAAGTTTCCCAAGGGCAAATCGAAGCGGCGTTTGATTACTATGAAAATCTAAATGAATAGATTCTCTTTCTCTCTCTTGTTGCTTTTGGAAGTTTTAAAAACTTTAGCGCTGTTTTTCAAACCTTTAGAAGGCTGCACAAAGAGAAAAGTAAAAGTTCCAATCACCGCAGTTGCCAAAATAGTTGCTATGGTTTTACTCAATGTCATATTTACAATTAAGACGAATATTCAGTACTGATTGTTCGTGATTTTATAATAAATCAATCAACTCAATGCTTTTGTTACACAAATCCGATGCCAAACTGACCGGAGACATTCATTTGTCCTCCTCTAAAAGTGAGAGCAATCGGGTACTCCTGATGAATGCGCTTAGTGCCGATCCATTCCACATTGAGAATCTGTCCGATGCTAAAGACACGCAAACTATGCATCGATTATTGTCTTCCGGTGAAAAAATTTGGGATGTAATGGAAGCGGGCACGACCATGCGCTTCTGTACGGCCTACCTGGGATTGAAGGGGCAGGACCATGTCATCACGGGCACGGAGCGAATGAAACAAAGGCCCATTGGCTTGCTCGCGGAAGCGCTGAAACATCTCGGAACTTCGATTCGCTATGAAGAAAAGGATGGTTATCCGCCATTGCGAATATCTGGACTGAAAGAGCAATCAACTCGGGAGCTGTCGATACCAGGCAATGTGTCCAGCCAATTCATCAGTGCTCTCCTAATGATTGCGCCGGTGCTGCCGAGGGGTCTAGAGTTGACACTGACGCAAGAGATCTTCAGTCGGCCTTACATTGAAATGACCTTAGCATTGATGTCACATTTTGGCATCAACCACACTTGGGAGGGTCACGTGATTGATATTGGCCACCAATCGTACATCGCCAATAACTACAGGGTGGAAAGTGACTGGTCCGGAGCCAGCTACTGGTATGCCATGATGGCCATCGCTCCTGAAGGAACTCTGCGCCTGCACGGACTACGAGAAAAAAGCTATCAAGGTGATCAAGCGATCGTCGAGATCATGAAAGGATTTGGGGTAGAGACGACATTTGAAGGAGACACCGCGGTCATCTCAAAAACAGGTCAATCGAAAAGGGAGCTTACAATTGACTTCAAAAAATGTCCTGACTTGGCACAGGGAGTTATGGTAGCTGCTGCACTCACGGGCATTCGGTTACAGATGACCGGCCTCGAAACCTTGCGGATCAAGGAGACTGACCGGATCACAGCTATGACCCAAGAACTTGCCAAAATAGGCGCCACACTCACAGAGTCTTCGAGCCGATGGGAACTGTCCCCAAGCGAAAAAAATTTCGATCCGCCAATCATTTCGACTTACGAAGACCACCGCATGGCCATGGCATTTGGTCCTCTCGCATTGCGAAGCAACTTGTCGATCGAAGAAGAAGAGGTCGTCAAAAAATCCTATCCTGGCTACTGGGAAGACTTAAAAAAGGTAGGCATTCGGATGGCGCATCAATAAAAAAATCCGGCAACAAATAATGCTGCCGGATGCTTTCACTGTCGTATTTCGTTAGCAGAGGCGCACCTCTATTCGCTTTTCCTAATCGTCGTTAGCTTCTGTCAGTGCCTGGCCGTACTCAACAGAACCATCGAGGTAGATGTTATTCGCGTACAAGGATGCCAAATCGCTGTCCTTCTTCAAGGTCTGCAGATACTCCTCTAACTCCATCGTATTTTGATAGCGGATACAAAGACCGATGTCCGCCGCTCTGATAAGCTCATCCACTGCCGCATCTTTAGAAACCACTCCTCGCTTCACGGCCTTTTTGTAATAGGCCTGCAGTTTCTTGATCGAGTTGTACACCCAGTATTTTTCAGTAATGCGCTGAGGCACTGGATTAGTTGGGGTTGGCTCTTGCAACCAAGTATATTCATCAGCGAGATGCTGCATTTTCCGCGCTACATCGTCACCGAAATAATTTTTTCTAATGTCAACCGGATTCACTTCCGAGTCGTCCAACTTCTCTTCTAAGTAGTCAAAACTAAATGTCTCTTGGGCCGTAGCTGTCCCCGCAATTCCAAGCAACAGGACAAATAAAATTCTCTTCATAATCATTCTGATTAATGCCAAACTAGATAGTAAACAGTTTCAAAGGTACTATCAATTGAAAAATCTCAAAGGATAGCGCCTCCATTTTTGCAAAATAGCATGCAGAAATATGATTTTATGAAAAGTTGATTATTTGTTCTCAGCGCTATTGAAAATACTCAAATTTCTCCGGCTGATTTTGTAAAAAAGGAACTGGAAGATAAGCAACTTTTGCCACTAGGTCCCGTACAGGACCTTCTGAATTGCTTAAGCGAGGAGTGGTGAGATACGATATTTCTCAAATAACGTTAAAGGCCAAATTATCTATTGTGTGCCGTTCGGAGACTTTGCCATCTCAAGGTTGAAGCTCCATTCTTCTTTGGCATTGTTTAGCGTCGCGCGCATCCCAGCCTCGCCGTAGCCGTCACGTGCGCCTATGAGCTCATACTGACCATTGGGGATCTCTTCAAATCGATAATTACCTTGTCCGTCCGTCAATGTCTCAAAGACCAGGTTGGTTTTGGCCAACTTTAAAAAGACCTTCGCAGAAGCGATGGGCGCACCCGTCGCTTCATCAGTAACCAGGCCAACCACGACGTGACTACCCTTCTGGACTTCTGCGTTGACCAGCTTGACGGGTTGGGCATCGCTTTCTGACAGTAACTGACTACTCAGCTGATTGGGGTCCAGCCAAAGTAGACTCAGTTCCTCCTCCGTCTCTTCATCCGGCAAAAATCCCAATACTTTGAACTCGGAACGGCGATTCACTTCGTGCTGCTCCTCCGTACATGCGACGCCGTCGTCACACTCATTGGTGAGTACAGTCTCACCGTATCCCTTCGCCTCGATGCGGTTGCGGCCAATTCCCTGGGTCACAATGTAGTCTGCTGAGGAGCTGGCACGCTGTTGAGACAAATTCAAGTTGTACGGGTCGCTCCCTCTACAGTCTGTGTGCGATCCGAGCTCCACAATGATCGCAGGATTGTCTTGAAGCGTGGCCACAAACTTGTCAAGTTCGGTCGCTGCGCGACTTGTGATATCCCATTTTGCCAGATCAAAGTAGATATTGCCCAGTCGGATGGGCTTACCGATGACGATAGGTTCCAGCTCAAAGTCGCGCTCAATCGTGCCCGAACGAATTCCCATGGTGCTGACGGCCCCGACCTCCGTAAAGTATTTATACTTTTTGGTTTTGAACCCATACTGCACATCTGGTTCCCCGATGAACTGGTAGAAACCATCCGAACGCGTGACGAATCCGAATTTCTTTCCAGTCATGATGTTGGTCACAATGATCTTGGACGAATCCAGAGGCTCCGTAGTCTCCACATCGTAGACTACACCAGAAATCAAAATCAGTTCTTTCTTCAGCTCCAAAACGATGCCATCAACCACGGCCACGCTGCCATACGTATCTGCTGAGGTAGAGTCCCGGGAGTAACCTGCCTTGGTGGCCAGCAGATCGTACTGCTGGTCCCAGGTCACCTTAAATTCAAACTCCCCCACGGGACCGCTTGAGGTTTGTGTTTGTCGGTCTCCCGAAAGGTTGACGGTCGCATTTGGTATGGGCTCTTGCGTGTCTGCATCCACCACAATTCCTCTCAAGAGCACCTCTCTGGGCTTGCTGTAAATGAAGTAGTAGATGTCGTCATCGCCTCGACCTCCCGGCCGGTTTGAAGCAAAGTATCCTATACCTGTGCTGTCTTCGTAAATCAATCCAAAGTCGTCTCTGGAAGAATTCACCGGGTGGCCCAGATTTCGAGGGGCACTGACTTCATTCCCAATGATGTCCGATTCGAAAATATCAAGCCCTCCGAGTCCCCCATGTCCTTCACTCGCAAAGAAGAGCTTGTCGCCCGATGCGGTGACGAAAGGGAACATTTCTTTGGCGGCAGTATTGACTGCAGGTCCGAGATTGCGAGGTTCTGACCAATTCTCGCCCGACTTAGTCGTAATGTACAAGTCGGCCTCTCCAAAGCCTCCTGGGCGATCACTCACGAAGATCACGGTATTGCCATTCTCCAAGATCGCCGGATGGCCACTGGAAAAATCCGCACTATTGAAAGGGAGCTCCTGAGGTTTGTTCCAGGTACTACTTGCGCTCTTCCTCTGCGCGTGAAATAATTTCAGTCTTGTGTATCCTTCTTCATCGGTTTGTAATGCATGGCCACTTTTGACATTGTTTCTTGTGAAATACATCTGTAAACCTTCATCGAATATGACGCCAGGCCCCTCGTGAAATGCGGTGCTCAGCTGTTTCTTGAAGAAGTAACTCACTTCAGGGTCCACCAAAGGATCCGCACTTTGATAGAGGTTGAGAAAAAGCGATTCATCCAGGTGATATCGGTGCTTGAACTCATCGATGATCGGCCGCTTTCTGGAGGATACAAAAACAATCTTTTCCCCGTCAAAAAACGGACTGAAGTCCTTCTGCTCCGAGTTAAATGACAGATTGACCACGTCGAAGAAAGTGGAATCTCGAAAAAGTTGATCCAAGTTTTCAATGCTAGCGAGGCGCTTCTCGGCGATAGGATCTGATCCAAACGCCAGGTAGTCTCGGTACCATCGGCCCGCTTCCTCGTATTTGCCATTGGCAGCAAGGACCTCCGCATAGTCGAAGTACTGGTCGGAGGTAGCCTCATCGAATGACGCCTTTTGATACCAGGCCAGCGCTTCCTCGACCTGCCCCATGTTTTGATAGCAAGCAGCAATCTTTAGCTGCAAATAAGGATCAGAAGCATTTTTCTTCCTTTTGATGACTGCTTTGTAGACATCCAGCGCCCGACCGAAGTACTTCCGTTCAAATAGCTGATCAGCTCGACTTTGGTTGGGGGTAAAGTCATAATCCCCGTGATCCTGCGCGATCGCAGCGAGGGCAAAGAAGAAGAAGAGTGCGGAGGTAACAATTCTCATAGCAGCAGCTGGTTTTAGAAGTAGCGAGGAGTGATGATTTGATCACGCCGGAGCTTCACCCGATAGTTGACCGCGATCTCATGAGAGCCCGAACTCACGGTATTGATTGCTGTCGTGGTGATGTCGTACGCGTAACCGACACGGAGATTGTCCAAGGCTTGCCATTCCAGAAGAATCTGAAACGAATCGAATGAACGCCATGAGGCGCCCACCCAGTATTTGTCGTCAAGGATCAGATTGGCGTTGAGGTCTAGCTGTAGCGGGGCCCCTTCTACACCCTTGAACAGTACATTAGGGCGGACCTTCCAACGAGGCGATAGATCGAAGACGTATCCGGCGATCAAGAACGTATGCTGAATTTGGCGGACAGCTTCATCCCCACCCTCTTCTACGCTCACCGCGAACATCTGTGGCATGGACAGCCCTGCGTACCACTTCTCTGCATAATAGAACAAACCGATTCCCAGATTCGGTAGAAAGTCCGACGTGCGGTTTTCCGCAAGATTCGGATCAGGATTCTGTGGATTTAAGGTCGAGAATGATGCGGTATAGTTCGAGAAACCGCCTTGTAAACCCATCGAAAAGTAGCCACGCTTGGTGGGAATTCGATAAGCGGCACTGACATTCACCGAGGTGTTATTGGCCACTCCAATATTATCATTGATCACGTACAGACCCAAGGCTGCTTGTTTGTTCCGCAGGGGTGAGTGCATGGTGAAAGTCTGCGTATTAGGAGCCCCATCTACTCCTTCCCACTGCCAACGAGAAAGCGCGGTGAAGCTCAAGGCCTCATGACTACCGGTGTAGGCAGGGTTGATGGACATGATATTGAACATGTACTGTGAAAAGATGGCCTGCTGCTGAGCAAAAGCAGCCTGAGCTGCCACCCATAACACCCCCATCGCTAAAAAATGTATACTCTTTCTCATCTGAACTGCTGGTTGAGGATTGTGAAATTATCTCTTGATGACCACGTATCCAGAGCGTGCTCTGCTACCATTACCGAGGTCGATTACGTAGAAATACGTACCATCCGGAACTCGATCTGTACCGAAGCCAACGCCGTTTGTCCGGCTCGCATCCCATGACCTGGTCGAATTGTTATACCCTGTTTCTTCGTAGATGAGGTTACCCCATCGGTTGAAAAGCTTAACCGTGTTGTCCGGGAAGCTCTCGATGTCTTCAATCACCCAGGTATCGTTGATACCATCACCATCCGGAGTGAAAGAATCATACACCACGATGTCTGCATCCGTGTAATCCTCCTCGCCATCGTTGTCAGAATCGGGAAATTCGATCGTACACGCATCGATGAACTCCACTTCCTCTGAATCCGGTATACCATCATTATCACTGTCAAGATCCTGATAGTTGGGCGTACCATCTTCATCACTGTCGAGGATGGTCGTCTCCAAGAAGTCGAAAATACCATCACCATCTGTGTCGTCTGGAATCACCGTAACGAGGACAATGGCTTGATCACATAGGGGTCCATAGTCGCATATCTCGTAAGTAATGGTATCAACCCCACAGTAATCCATCGGAGGAGCATAGCTAATGGTCGTACCATCAGTCGAAACCGTTCCTCCATTGGCAGTCTCGATGAAGTTAATCGTAATGTCGTCACCGTCCGGATCGGAGTCGTTGATCAGGACTTCTATATCCAAAGAACCCGAACCAGGGACTGAGGTGGTATCATTAACCGCAACCGGGGGGTTATTCATATCTACACCGACGACCACATTGGCAGTAGCCGTCTCGTCACCATCCGTAATCGAATAGGTAAAGACGTCAAATCCCGCGAACCCAGCTGGCGGCGTATAGTCGATGAAGTCATCTGTGGGATCCTCCGGTGTACCATTGTTATTGATACTCACCATACCCCCGTTCTCCGTGGTTCCTTCGGAACCATTTGCACCTGCCGTGGTGATCGTCAAGTCATCATCATCGGGGTCAGAGTCATTGTCAAGCACATCAATCACGATGGCAATATCCTCCTGGGTGGAAGCAGAGTCGGTCACCGCGACAGGTGGATTGTTCGAGTTATCCGTGATGGTGGCATCAGCCGTAGCCGTACCAATAGAGCCATAGGCTGGACTACTGATGGTTGCCCGAAGCACCTCCTGGACTTCGACCGGCTCATCTAATACGACAGCCAGATTGAAGCGAACAAGGGATGTATCTGCAGGGATCCCCACGCTGCTTGGATAGGTCGTAGAGAAGTCCTCTTGTACG
>JBCCXG010000022.1:0-20363 GCA_039191945.1 Bacteroidota bacterium | reverse complement strand
CTCACGCAATGCCTATAAGGGACCAGTATTAGAGTTAAAGGATAACCGACAAGACAGATGCTGGCCTGGCGGGAAGTTCGACGAGCGCAACAATGTCATGAAGGGCCTGGCCAACCGATTCCCCGACGACGATACACCGCTCTCAGGCATCAGCTACCTGGACATCCACGACAACTTCGCGCTGGCTGACCAGTTTGGCGGCCCCTCTTTTGACGGAAGGACATCCGTCGATCAGGATGAATATAAGATCGCGGTGACATTGCTATATACCACACTAGGGCCTATCGTCACCCACGGAGGATCCGAAATCATGCGGAGCAAAGCCGCAGCACCTTTGAGAGAAGTCGTGAAGGAAACTCGGGATGGCTACAAGATTTATATGCATGGCTACCGCGACACCTACAATCATCGAACGGCCAATCAGTTCATCTGGGAGACCGTAGGTCAAACCCCAATGGTTGACAATCCCAATGACTACAAGAATATGCTTGCCTTCTGGAAAGGGATGAACACCTTCCGAAGGTCTACATATGGCAAGGTATTCAGAGTCGCTGAACCGGTGCCAGAAGGTTACTACCAGTGGATCACCCCCACGGAAGAGCACGTCCTTGGCTATTTCGTCGATCGCAAGGTATTTGTGCTACTCAACGCAGGTGCAACTACGGCAACCGTCAACGACATCGATCTGCCAGAGGGTGATTGGCGCTTAGTCGCCAATACGAAGGCAGTTGATCACCTGAAGGGCGTGAAAGATGAGAGAAATCTAATGAAACTCAAAGGCGGTGAAATGTTGAGCATCGAAATGGAACCTACTTCCCTGCGCATTTGGGTAAAGCTGTAAGTCCCGAGCTCTTGGAGTCCAATCGATTTTCTTCTTGCTGGTCAGACATCAGACAAGTTTTGAATGACTGACGACATGCTTTTCACCCGTTCTGCTCTATCTTCGATCAATAGATGAAGGAGAAGTTGGATCTGCGTGTACTGCTAATACTGGCAATCGCCATTGTATTCATAAGTTGTTCTGACGATGAGGGGCCTGTGATCCCTGATCCCAATGCGCTAGAGACCTGGTTAGGGTCCTATCAGATTGACACCATTGGCGCGGAGCCGATAGACTGTGGTATCGAATTCCTCCAGGGAGAAATCATTACGATCCAGGGCGACGAGACTTTTGATATCGAAAGTACATGTACCGGTGCCACACTTGCAGATGGCACCTACGAGTTCTCAGACGGCATTTTTTTGTTATACATTTCTTTCCGAATCACGGAACCTGATATTCCAGAGTTTGAGTTGCAGATATTTAACGCGCCCGGCGACAGGGTAAGGATGTATCGGTGCGCCTTTGGTACTGGCAACTGCACTATACGAAAGGGCGATCGGCTCCGGACACAATGAATCAAAGCCGGACAATAGCCACACTATGGAAAATTTGTTAATAATCACGACAGGACGCACAGTCTTTGCGGAGGTGGGGATCATTTCTGAGGGTTGAATAGTACTTTTAGCAGGTAATAGTAGGAAGAAGAAGCATTCGGAATGAGGTCTCTGCAGTGTGGGTTGGTCTTTTTGTTTTCATTGGTGGTGCTGAGCCATTGGGCATATGGTCAATCCAACCGATCTAACGATCTACTTTCAATTTACGACAGTATTCTGGGCATCAGTAATCTGGGCCTGGTCAATGGAGTCGCCCATACGCGGGCATTTATTTCGAGAAAAACACATCCTTATTACAATAGCAATGCCTGGGAGGAGGGACAAGTAGAGTTGGTCACCGGCATTTTCCCCAACGTTCGCCTCAAGTACGATACCTTTCAGGAGGTGCTGGTTCTCGGGATTACCCGTGTTGACGGAAGGCTACACGCTATTCAACTCCAACCCCACGACGTCCTTGGTTTCTCGCTGGGGACAGCAGAGTTTTGCAGATTGAAAGGCCAGCGCATTGGCAATGGATTCTTCCAAGTGCTGTATCCAGGTGACCAGATAAAGTTTCTTTCCCGTCGACGGAAAAAGGATGAAATACCGACAGGTTCTCCCACGGTGGAATACGTCGCAGATCACGAATACTACTTCTATCGAGAGGATCAACTGTACTCATTTAAAAACAAGTCCTCACTATTCGAGCTGATTCCTGAAAGGCGGGACGATATCAAGGCATTCATCAAGAACCAAAAACTCAAGATCAAGGCGCAGGAGCGTTACATTTCAGATGTGCAACAACTAATCGCTTTTATGGATGAATTGTAAGCCACTACTCCTGCTGGCCTTCCTGCTCCATTTCGCTCAGTTCACCGTAGGGCAAACTGCGCCCCGCGGCGCCTACAACTGGGACAATACGCCCTTGCGCGATGCTTTCGCTGAAATAGAGCGGACGGAAGGGATAACATTTTATTACCTGGAACAGTGGCTGGACACGATGACTGTGAGCGGAGGCTTCGAAGGGTCGTTGGAAATCATCTTGGACGGTCTACTGAACCCAACAAGACTAAATCATTTACTGCTCGAGGACAGAGTGATCATCACCTACAATGCCCCCATCCAGGCAGAACTAGCTCCCGATTTCTTTTCGGCCGCCCCCGATGACAAAGAAGAAATTGCTGGCTATGTATTCCAAAGAGAATATGAAAGTACCACTGCCGCGAGGACCTCAAATGTCATCGAAGTAGGCCGAAAGAAGGACTTTGTGCTGGGAGGAACTTCGACGATGGTGGGTGTAGTGCGAGCCTTGGCCACGGATGAGCCCGTGGTAGGGGCCTTGGTCTACGTAGACGAGCCTTTCACTGCTGCCACAACCGATGCGTCGGGCTTTTACGCACTCAGTCTACCCAACGGCAAGCACCTAATACGGGCACAGTATACCGGCCTTGAAAACATCAGTCAGGAGTTAGTCCTATTTTCAGATGGCACCTACAACATCACCATGGATGAAGGCGTAATTCCTCTAGATGAAGTGGTGATCGCATCTGACCGTGATGCCAACGTGAGGCAAGTCACCATGGGTGTCGACCGGATTGACATGGAAGCTGTCTCCTCTGCACCGAAAGTCTTAGGCGAAACAGATATCATCAGGATCGCCACAACGCTACCGGGTGTCCAGACCATTGGAGAAGGGGCCTCCGGATTCTATGTAAGGGGTGGTGGTGCCGACCAAAACCTTATTTTGCTCGATGGTGCGCCCGTGTACAATGCTTCGCACTTTCTTGGCTTCTTCTCGGCCTTCAATTCTGACGCTTTGTCTTCATCGGATCTTTATAAGAGTAACCTGCCAGCAGAGTTCGGTGGTCGGCTGTCCTCTGTATTAGATATCAAGAGCAAAAGTGGAAACACAGAGAAGTTCACTGCAGAAGGTGGTATCAGCCCGGTTACGACCAGGTTGACACTCGAGACTCCTGTTTGGCAAGACAAGGCTTCGGTGCTGCTGGGTATGAGAACGACGTACTCCAATTGGTTGCTCAATCAGGTACCAGACGAAAATATTCAAAACAGCGATGCGAGTTTTTTAGATGGTATCCTTAAGATCGATGTGGCAGCGACTGAAAAGGACCAAATTACTGCCACGGGCTACTTCAGTAGGGACCAGTTTAATCTGAGTAATGATTCGCTTTTCTCCTACCAAAACCGCAACGTATCCCTGAATTGGCAACATAACTTTAGCCCCAATCTCAACAGCCGATTGACTGCCTATCGTAGTCACTACTTGTACGACATTACCTTCGATGGTCTCCCGGAAAACGCCTTTGACTTTGGCTTCGATATCCTTGAGCAAGGCGGTAAAATCGACTTCGACCTTTTCATCAACGATATGAACAGCATCAAGTTTGGGGGTGAGGCTAAACTATTCAACGTGAATCCGGGAAGTATCTCCCCAGCCGATAGCTTATCAATCATTGCCTCTGAGACCATCGATGAGGAGAGGGGTGTCGAAACCGCCTTCTATGCGTCCCACAGTTGGGATATCAACGACCGACTCAGCCTCTCCACTGGCCTGCGGTACTCTTTCTTCAGCGCACTGGGGCCAAGGGACGTGTTTCGCTACGCGGATGGCGTACCAAGAAGTGAGGCGACAATCATCGATACCGTGTCTGTAGCGCGGGGCAAATCGCTTGCTAACTATCACGGTCCTGAAGTACGGTTCTCTGCACGCTACAGCCTGAATAGTACGACGTCCGTGAAGTTCAGTGCGGGCAACACTCGCCAATACATCCATCTACTGTCGAACACCAACGCCATCTCACCAACCGATACCTGGAAGCTTTCCGACAGTTTTGTCAGACCCCAGCGGGCTCAGCAAGTTTCATTGGGCTATTACCGCAACTTCCCAGTCCAAGACCTTGAAACGTCGGTAGAGGCGTATTACAAACTCTACCAGGATCTGCTGGACTATAAGATCGGATCCGAGCTACTCCTCAATGAAACACTAGAAGCCGATATACTCCAAGGCAGGGGGCGCTCCTATGGCGTAGAGTTCCTGGTCCGAAAGCGGACGGGTCGATTGAATGGATGGCTCAGCTACGCATACGCGAGATCCCTGATCGAGATCGAGGGCAACTTTAGTAGCGAACGCATCAACAACGGAGAGTTCTTCCCGACGAACTGGGATCAGCCTCACAGTGTGAACCTCATCGGCAACTACGACATCACGCGTAGGTATGGTATCTCTGTTAATTTCAGTTATCGACAAGGGAGACCTATTACGTTTCCAGTTGGGCAATTTCAGTTGAGAGACATCAACATCATCCAATATTCAGACCGGAATCAATTCCGCATACCTGACTACATCAGGCTAGATCTGGCTCTGAATATAGAAGGCAGCCACAAAATCAAGAAGCTCGCCCACAGCTACTGGACCTTTTCAGTGTACAATGTTTTTGGGCGAGACAACGTCTATTCTATATTCTTTGTGAACGAACCTGAAGGGTTGCAGGGCTACACACTCAGCATATTTGCCGATCCCATCCCATCGATCACTTACAACTTTCGCTTTTGAGTATGAATAGATACTTGCTGATCCTATTCGTACTCGTTGCCTGCCAAGAGCCCTTCGAGCCACCGCTCCTGGAAGGACAGGCTGCCATAGTAGTAGATGGGGTAGTAACTGACGAGTTCAAAGCCCACGAGGTGACCCTGAGCCGGTCTTCTCCGCTGGATACCGTGCTGGAAGTGCCTGTGTCCGAAGCCAGCGTACAGATCGTCGAAAACGATGAGCGGGTCTTCACGCTTTCGGAATTCACCCCGGGTCGATACCGAAGCACCTTCCCATTCAGCGGTACGATCGGCAGTAGTTACCAATTGCGCTTGGAAATTGAAGGCCAGCAGTATGAATCTGCGCCCGTCATCCTGAAGGCGAATCCCGCCATCGACAACGTCGACTTTCGCCTGGATACGCGTGAACCATCCGGCCAAAGAGGACTTCAAGTTTTGCTATCAACGACTCCCTCCGAGTCCACTTTTTTCAGATGGGAGTGGCAAGAGACCTACGAAATACGATCCCCCTATCCGCGAAGGTACGAATGGGTAAATGATGAATTCGTGGAATTCGATCCTTTTCCTGTCTCTGTGTGTTGGAATGCAGACTCCTCGCGAACAGTGATCGTCGCCAGTACACAGCAACTCGAAGCAGGTAGTGCCTCCTCGTTTGAGATACGATTTCTGAACGAAGGTGACCCCAAGTTGCTCGAACTGTATAGTATTGAAATCAAGCAATTTGCCATGGATGAGCAGGCTTTCGACTTCTGGCGCACGATTCGGGATATTGGTGAGCGGCAGGGATCGATTTTCGATTTGCAACCAGGACTCGTGCTAGGCAACATGCGTGCTGTGAATAATAACAACGTCATTTTGGGTTATTTCGATGCCACTCAATTGCGTACGGTTAGAAGTTTTGTTGGGCGATCCACACTAGCCAGACTGGGGCTAAGCCGCAATAACGAGTTTCGATTTGGTTGCACAGAACAACTCGATACCATCCCTCGCTTTGAGATTGAGACCTATCTGCGCCTTAACGGCGAGGAACGAAATGTTATCGGCTTTTTGGAATTCGCCGGGAACGGCTGGTTGACCGGACCAAAAGAGTGTACCGATTGTCGATTTCAGGGTAGTAATGAAAGACCGTCCTTTTGGCCATGAGATGGTTAGCTATCATATTGCTGTGGAGCGTCGGTTGTCGTGCTCCTTTCGATCCGCCCGAGGTTGGTTTATCGCAGTCCATCGTGGTAGACGGACTGATCACGGATGAGCTCAAGCAGCATGTGGTCAGCGTGTACCAGTCCAGCCCATTGAACGATACCGTGCCCATCCCATTTACTGGCGCGGACCTGGTTCTCGTCGAGAGTGGCCGCCAGATCGCCATGTTTGAAGACGAACCCGGTCACTACCTTACCCCGGAGTTTAGCGGGCGAGTAGGTGTCAGTTATCAGCTACTGATCAACATCAATGGGCGCAACTATGCCTCGGAGTCTGTTACCTTGAGGCCCACCCCTCCTATTGACAGCCTGAAAACAGTTATTGGCGAACGTGGCCCCGATGGAGTTCGGGGCTTGGAAATCCTCCTGAACACATCCTCCTCAAATCAGGAAAGTTTTTTTCGCTGGGAGTGGGCGGAGACTTATGAAGTGTGGTCCCCTTTCCCTAGACGGTTTGAGTGGTCTGGCACTGAGTTGGTGGAGTTCGACCCGATTGAGGTCAGAACCTGTTGGCAATCTTCTAAGTCCTCCTCGATCCTCATCGAATCTACAGCACGACTCACGGAGGGAAGAATCGTTGACCTACCCATCCATTTTGTAGAAGAAGGCAGTCCTCAACTACTCGAACGATACAGCATCGAGGTCAAGCAATACGCTCTTGATGTGCAGGGGTTCAACTTTTGGCAGACCCTGAGAGAACTCTCGGAGAATCAAGGTAGTATCTTCGACGTGCAACCCGGTATCGTAGAGGGCAACATCTCGGCCGTAGACGGCAACAGGATGCTATTGGGCTATTTTGACGCCGCGCAAGTCCGAGCTCAACGAATCTTCCTCGACCGGGTAATGATGACACAACTGGGCCTGGTCAGAAACCGTGAATTCGCGACGCTTTGCGCTGACAACCTCGTTGTGATACCTCCCCCGCAGATCACAGACTACTTTAGACAATTTGGTGCTACGATGAATCTCGTAGGTTTCCTCAACGGTGCAGGGCTCGCAGGTTCCAAGGAGTGCACAGATTGCCGTTTTCAAGGTACAGACGTAAAACCCCCATTTTGGCCATGAGAAGCAGCCTAATGTTCCTTACACTGGTCTTGGGTATTTTTTGCTCCGCCCAAGACTCGCCCCGATCAGCAAGTGACTGGCAGAACATACTCGACAACTACAGAAAAAGCAATCACGAAGACCGACTTTACCTGAGCACCAACGGTAACTATTTCGTATCTGGGGAACTGCTCCAGTTCTCAGTTTTTTGTATCTCGAGCCACTCCCAGGAATTGACTGGCCTTAGCCGGGTAGCCTACATCGCTCTAGTCAACGAGAACAAGAAACCTGTTGTCGAAACCAAGGTGCTGCTCACACAGGGCCGCGGCTACGGTGATTTGTTCCTAGCGTCTTCTCTACCCTCAGGGATGTACACCTTGGTAGCCTATACGGGATTACAGAAAACGCTCAACAACGCCGACTTTTTCCAAAAGGCCATTACCCTCATCAATCCATTTGGAAAGGGGGTCGCAAAAACCACAAACCTCACTCCCGACGCGGGCGTAGTCGCAGCGCAAACCCCTCCGGTAGCAGGCGTATTGAATTCGTTCACTTTTCACGATGCATCCAATGGATCAGTGGGCTCAGCCGCTAGGGTGATCAGCGATTCCGGAGAAGTGCTCACCAATTTCGAGATACAGGGTCAGCACCAAAGCTTTACCTATATACCCTCCGGCGATGACCGACTTGTACTGACAGATACTGACGGCACCAATGCCTTCTTCGAAATCCCCAAGGCGTCGGACCGCGGCATTGTGACGACGATAGAGAGGACTTCAAAAGCTTACATTATCACTATTCGCAGCCCGCAGCAGATCACGGCTGACATTCTCGTTAGATCTAATTCTCGGTTCATTGCGCACGAGTCGGCAAGATTATCGGGAGCCTATGCGATGGAATTAGGCTACCAGGATCTACCTCAGGCTCCCATTACGCTAGAAGTATGGCAAGGTGGAAAACGATTGCACCAACTCGATTTTGTGCATGGTAAGAACAATACCGGATTATCTACGATGACGAACAAAGACCGATATCGGCAGCGGGAAGAAGTGCGCATGACACTATCCTCCACGTTCCGTTCCTTCGTGTCAGTTGTCGTGAGAAGCAAAACTCACTTATCAAAAGACCAAGAAGCTATCCATGAGCTGCTACTAGCGAATTATGCGCAGAATGGGCCCGGTTCTGCATGGTTAAGTGAAGCAGCAAGTCCACCCTATGCGCTTACGGATATCCATGGAGATCTTTTGTCTGGCCTCACGCTAGACAACGCGGGCAACCCCCTCCCAGGTAGACCAGTCTTCATCACCGCTGCAGCGCCAGATTTTCATTTGCTGACCGCACGCTCTGACGATCTGGGTCGCTTCGTGGTGCCAGCGCCTCCGAGTATTCAGAGTAATGAACTACTTGTCTTGAGTGATACGACAGGCGTAACGATCCAAATGGACAGCGAGTGGTACTCAGAGTATCCCGAAATCAATAGCAGGAAACTTCAAATCGATCCCGCGGATCGGGCTTTGATTGAAGAAAAAAGCCTTTATTCTCAAGTAGAGAATGCCTACTACCTGGCCAAGGTCAACGAGTCCAAACCCATTGCCAATTCCATCTTCTTCGGTGCTGCCTCCAAATCCTACAACCTGGAAGATTACACCCGATTCTCCACGCTGGAAGAGACTTTCCGGGAGATCATCCCCGGTATTGTAGTTCGCAAGAATGGCGAAGATTTTGAGCTTGGGATACTTGACCCTCAGGCCCGCTTGTCCAGTGAAAACACCTTGGTTTTACTTGATGGGCTCCCTGTGCAAAACATCAATGACTTAATGGCCATGGACGCCCTGGACATCCAAAAGATCGAGTTTGTCAGGGAACAGTACTTCTACGGACCGCTACTTTTTTCCGGGATCATCAGCCTGCAAACGATTGAGGGTAATCTTCGGGGCTTTAAGGTCTCGGAAAATGTAGCAAGGTATCCTTACGTCCCAGTACAACCTCCGAAGCAATATCATCAGCCCTCTTACGAGACGGAAAGTAGCGATCGCATACCCGACTACCGAACCGTATTACTTTGGGTTCCATTGAGCGAGACGGATGGGGAAGAAGATCTAGTCTTTTCCTTTTTTACTTCAGACGTTGCAGGCGTCTACGAAGTCTTAGTAGAGGGCTTTGATAGGGAAGGGAATGCCCTACTATCGACCACAGAATTCACGGTAGAGTAAGCGGAGGCACTGCTGGTGCGATCAGTTGGGACCGCTCATTATTCTTCGCTACGACCACTGCATCTCGACCTTCAATTCTTATCCTTGCCATACGACGGACCTGGTCCTTGATACGTAATCCACCCAGATCGCTCACGTCCATGCTGCCGTCAGGCCCGAATTTTAAGATGCTGCCATAGTTGCTGTCGTAACGGCCCATTTCGATGTTGTTATCGTAGAAGTTGCCAGCAACCACCAGCGATACCCCATCCCTCGTGTCCTCCGTCAAAACCGCCGTTTCTAATGAACTGAACTGAAGTTCGCGTGGGAGCATGATCGCACCAAAACCATCTACTCCATCATTGCGAAAGAGTGTACTAGCTAACGTGTTGACTTCGTAGACTTCGGAAGTAGCCAGTTTGGCCCCAAACATATCCTCGATGGACGCTTTCGCTAGGTCCTGCGCATACAAGTACCTCTTCTTCAAGTGTGGCAACTGCGTCGTCAACTCCTCAAAATTCGCAAAAGGAATCTCCCGACCCCCTAAATGGTACGTAAGAATCTGTTCTACCTGATCATTGTCATCGAAATCTTCAACATACATGCGTACTGGATACTCATCAGAGGGTTTGAACTTGCTGTTCATCCCAGTATTGCCCGCAATCAAGTCGATATCTCCATCTCCGTCAAAGTCACCAGGAAATACGAAATTCCACCAACCTTTGAGGCCATTGAGGGCTTCGCGGCGAAAGCCCTGCTCTTCGTTGTAATAAATCGTCACCTCACCCCACTCCAGAGCCAAGATGAGATCCTTTCGGCCATCGCCGTTCATATCATACCAGGCACCATCCTTTACAAAACCTGGCGAAGAAAGCTCCGAGTACTCACTCGTAACGTCATCAAAGGCTCCTCCACCCCGATTCCGGAATAAATAGGACTGAGGCCTCACTCCGTACATCTTGGGTACTGCACGTCCTCCAAAAAATACATCCAAGAGGCCGTCCCCATCAAAGTCCTCAACCAAAGCGCAAGAAGCCGTCAGGTATGCACCCTCGAACGGGAGAAGCCTTTCAAACTCTCCCTCTCCAAGATTGAGATAAACCCTCTGAAGGAGGAACTCACTATTACCCCAATACTCATTCCCGCCTGTGGCTATGACGATATCTAGGTCACCATCTCCATCTAGGTCGGCAATCTCTGCATCGACGTCCTCATAAATACTGTCATTCTCAATGGTTGCTGGAGTATCTTCTAAGAAGTCGCCGCCCGGCTGTTGATAGTAAATCTGTGATTTCAGCCGCTTAGATGATCCAAAAAAGACGTCATCCATGCCATCACCATTCAGATCCCCAATGGCCAATGCTGGGCCTTCGCGTGAAACCATGTGCGGGATGAGTCGCTCGCGATGAAACTCAACAAAACGATTCTCTTCGTGCTTGTAGTCTAAGCCTGTGTTGTCCAGTTCCGCTAAGGTCATCGGACCCGTAGCAGCTGGACGTAAGCTCGAAAAGTCAAACACTGGAAGGCCCTCCTGATATTTCAATGTCGTCGGCTCATTGTAGCGGATGCTCAATGATGTGTAGGTACGATCAGGCCAAATCACTACTGCAGAATCCACCGACGCCCTGTCACCGACGCCAAGGTGGATGATGCTCGACACTGAAGATTGATATCCCCTAACGGGGAAATTATCCTGAACGATCAACTCATCTCCTCTGTACACAATGAGTCGGGCCCCAACCGCAAAAGGGTTTTGTGATGGCCCCTCTAGGCGCAGTCGGATGTAGTCCCCTGCCTTGGATTCTTCAGTGGCTTTCTCCATCAGCAGATTCCTGTAGATGAAAGGCTCATCGGAGATGTTATTCACTACGAGATCTAAATCTCCGTCGTTGTCAAGATCCCCATATATCGAACCATTAGAAAAAGTAGGTGCGTCTCCGGCGATGCTGGCATCTAGCTTCTCAAAGGTCAAATCTCCATTGTTGGCGAAGATTTTGTTTTTCAATTTGATTCTCGGCATGCTATCGACCAGGCCCAATTCTCCTTCATCAAGGTACCCCGTATTGGTCTTCCACTGCACATCTTCATCCGACTTCCGAAAGTTGAGGTAGTCGATATCATTCATCCTCCGCGGGATGCCATTGGAAATGAATAGGTCTCGGTAGCCATCGTGATTAAAATCGAGGAACAGCGCCGACCAAGACCAGTCGGTGGCATGTACATCAGCGAACATTCCAATTTCAGAGAATGTGCCGTCCCCATTGTTTAGCTGAAGATTATTTCGAGCATATTGATGATTATAACCGTAGCCCAATTTGAAATTAAATACGCCATAGGTGTCCTCCCCTAAAGAGCTCTTCAAGATGTACGGATCCTCCGGCAGCATATCCAGTGAAATGATGTCCGCTTGTGCGTCATTGTTGATATCTCCAAGATCGACACCCATAGAAAAGCGGCTGGTATGCATAATTTGCTCCTCAAGCACCTCACTGAATGTACCGTCCTGATTGTTCAGGTACAGGTAGTCATTTTCATGAAAGTCGTTACCGATGTAAAGGTCCGGCCAACCATCCTGATTGATGTCGCCGGTCACGATGCCCAGTCCGTAGCCGATGACACTACTATTGATGCCTGAGTCCACCGTCACATCAGTGAAGACGTCTCCATCATTGCGCATGAGCCGGTCTCCAGACAGAGGGTGCGGTACACCTTCAAAGGTGTGCTTCTGACCAAAAGTCCCATTGGCGTGTACGGAGTGGTTTAGCTGAAAAAGATCGAGATCCCCGTCCAAGTCGTAATCGAAAAAGGCGGCTTGAGTGCCAAATCCCACCAAGTCTAGACCATAATCTGCCGCACGCTCCTCAAAATATGGGATACCATCTTCAATGCCTGTGCAGAGGAAAAGAAGGTTCCTACCGGTCAAGACTTTATAGTCTCCCACTTGGCTGACGTACATATCTAGCAAACCATCAGCGTTGATATCGACCACGGCAACACCGGTCGACCAACCTCCGGTACCTTCTACCCCAGACTGGTCGGTCACATCTTCAAATCGCATGTCTCCCTTGTTGAGAAAGAGTTTGTTGGACCCCAGATTACTCGTGAAATAAAGGTCTTCTAATCCGTCCTGGTTAAAATCTCCGAGCCCAACGCCGCCGCCGTTAAAGAAGTACATGTAATCGAAAACATTGAAGTCCAGTGACTGCTTGGGCTCATTTTCAAACACGAGTCCTGTCCGATCCTTTGTCAATAATTCAAACTGGTAGTCTTGAGTTGACACACCACACGATACACAGCATATTACCGCCATGACTGTAAAAACCCTTTGAAAACTCTTGCTCTTCATTTCTCCTCCCATTACGGTTTACTCACTGCGTAGATCATTGGATAGTCGTTATTGCGCCCAAATAGATAATGAGGGGTATCCCCGATCTCAAGGGCGAGAATTTGGCGCAAATCTCCCGGGATAAAAAGGCCACTATCGACCGTCTGCATACGTCGAAAAGTTCCCTCTCCATCGTTGATAAGGATATGTCCATGGCTCGCATCCAATTTCGAATATTGTGGCATGAATCCAGCATCATTCCCCCCCATGATCAAGTCAATCGCCCCATCCCCATTCAGATCCGTACAGGCAATATCGCAGACGCATGAAAATTGTACTTCTCTCGGCAGAACTTGTACCTCAAAGTGGCCTTCACCCTTATTGATCGCCACTATAGATTGAAACCAAGTAGCCTCCAGCACTTGAGCATCCGCTAGCTCCACATCGCTGAATAGATCCCTCATTCCTTGGACAGCATACTCAGCATGCTTGAGGTTTTTCTTTTTCAAAGCCGGTAGCTGCTCAGTTAACTCCCTTTTGAGGGCCAAAGGTTTATCCTTGCCATCAATCCATCTTGTCATGATCTTCTCAACCGTGCCATTGTCATCAAAGTCCTTCAACCACAAACGAGCGGGCTGGGTGCTATCCGCTGTGAAGTAGAAGTTCTCACCTCGGTTTCCCAACACCCAATCCTCGTCGCCATCGCCATCAACATCGGCAGTGGACAGTGCATACCACCATCCTGACATACTACTGAGTGCCGTGGGCATGACTTCCAATTTATTGCCTACCAACTCAAGTACAAGAGGAGCCATCCACTCTCCTACAATCACAAGCTCCTGATCACCATCTCCATTTACATCAGTCAACTTTGCATCGGTCACCATTCCAAGGGACCTTAGCTCGCTCGAATACCTGGAACTCAAATCACGGAACATGCCTTTGCCGTCATTTTGATAGATATAACTTCTTGGTGACAGACCATATACGCCAGGTGTACTGCGACTACCCACAAATAGATCCAAATCGCCATCCTTGTCAATGTCCCAGGGCACTACGACAGACGTATTGAAACCACTCGACGGCAGGGCGCGCTCCTGCAGCTGAAACCCACCCTTGCCATCGTTTCTGTAAATGCGGTCTTGCAAGGGCTCTGCTCCCCGACGGTGATGATTCCCCCCTGATCCTGCGTAGAGGTCTAGATCCCCGTCTCCATCCATATCGAATAGTCGAAGTGCAGTGTCCTCGTAGTAAGCATCTGACGCAAAAGCCGATTGACTCGTTTCTATCCAACCGGAGGTACCCTGCAAGTAGACCTGCGCCGGTTGCAATGAGGCGCCTCCCACGATAAGGTCCTCTATTCCATCGCCATTCAAATCCCCAGCATCTGCTGAGGGTCCCTCTCTGGAGAGCTTGCGGATTACCAGTCCTTCCTGAAAGAAGTCAACAAACTCGTCTTCCTTGTGCCTCGACAAGCTATGCTCCACTTCTCGGAACAATGTCTCCTTCTTTACCATCGGGGAGGTGGGCTTCTTTCCCTGCTCGTCCGCCTGGGCAATTACCAAAGTGGTGTCAATGGGAACCGTACGCATTGACGTCAAGGATAGATCTGGCCATGAAACGGTCAGAGAATCGATCTTTTCAATTGAACCTAACCCAATCACCGTTTTGTAATCCACAGATGACTGGAAGCCCCGCGTCGGTATCACCCTGGTAGCAAACGTCTGGCCCGCGGCATACACATTAATCTCCGAACCGATCGCAAAAGTATTGGACGCCAGCCCTTTGAGCTTGATCACCAGAAAGTGATGCTCACCATTGGCATTGTTACGGTACACAAATGCCTCTTGATTCAGATTGTTGACTACCAGATCATAATCACCATCATTGTCCAAATCGCCATAAGCAGCACCATTGGAAAACGTCGGCTCCCCAAAGCCGTAAGCGTCACCGACGTCCTCAAAAGTGAGGTCCCCATTATTGACAAAAAAAGCATTAGGTCTTGGCTCTGAAGGCATGAGTTCGACCACCTTATCAAGCTCTTCCTTTTCTCCTGTTAAGGCCATTTTTTGCAGTACATCGTTGGCAAAAAAGTCAATGAAGTCCTGGTTGGTGACATCCTGATAAACGCCATTGCAAACGTAGAGGTCCCGAAACCCGTCGTTGTCTGCATCGAACATCAATGCGCCCCAACTCCAATCGGTGGCAGAGACACCACTATACCATGCGATCTCGCTAAAAGTGCTGTTCCCATTGTTGTATTGCAGGGTATTGTGCATGTACTGATGATAGAAGTCTCGGCTTTGTTTCAGTTGATAGGTTTGATAATTTTCAAATGCGCTGGTTGTTTTGATTCGCTGGTCGGTCTTTGGGAGCATCTCCGTGACGAAAATCTCAGGTTTGCCGTCATTGTTAATATCCCCCATGTCCGCTCCCATGGAGGACAAGCTGATGTGCCCCATCCAGCTCTTTATTTCTTCAGAAAAGGTGCCGTCTCCCTGATTGATGTACAAATAGTCGCGTTCAAAAAAATCATTGGAGACGTACAGATCGATAAGCTGGTCCTCGTTGACATCACCGAGTGTGATACCCAACCCGAATCCGATCAAACTACCATAGATACCTGCTTCTCGGGTGACATCCTTGAATACGCCAGCATCGTTTCTTAGTAATTTATCTCCCCCACCCTTTATGAAGTCTTTTACCGGCCAGTCCTCAGCATAAAGGTCCCGCTTGTCACTGTAGTTTAAGGTATTGACCGGGATGAAGCTGTTATTGAGGATATAGACATCGAGATCGCCGTCCAGATCGTAATCGAAGAACGCGGCGTGTGTGGTGTACCCGTCATCGTTCAATCCGTATGACTCTGCTGATTCGGTGAAGGTCAGATCGCCATTATTGATAAACAGCTCGTTTTGATGGTCATCCCCCTCGACATATCCCGCGTTGCAGACGTAGATGTCCAGTAGACCATCCGTGTTGATGTCCACAAACACCACACCTGTGCTCCAGGCCTTGGCCCCCCCAACACCAGACGCTTCGGTAATGTCGTCAAACCTAAAATCGCCTGTGTTCAGGTAAAGCTTGTTTTGGGTGAGGTTACCGGTGAGGAATACGTCAGTCAGTCCGTCATTATTGATATCACCCAGTCCGACACCACCACCGTTATAAAAATTGCGATAGCTGAAGATGTTAAACTCTTCCTCGTTTCTGATGTCGTTCCTAAAGTCGATCCCTGAAATCGAAGCGGGCACGCGCTCGAAGCGTGCGGATTCGGTGTTTGCCTGATCTCCACAGCCATAGAATAATGAGAGACAAATAAGCGCTAATGTCCTCCTAGTCATCATGATCCATCCCAAACGTAAAAGCGAAATTATCAAAAAAAAAGGCTACTCCCGAGGGAGCAACCTTTCTATGGATTTTTGGGTAAATATGTCTAGTATCCAGGATTCTGATCCAAGTTGGGGTTAAGTGCCACCTGATCAGCTGGGATAGCAAAGAGCAATCTCTCCTCGCCAGAGGCGTCTTTCAGCTGCCAAGGCTCGAGGAATCGTCCAAATCGGATCAAGTCCTGACGTCTCCAGCCTTCCCAATACAACTCTCGACCTCTTTCTGCTAGTAGGTTGTCCAGCGTCAACTCCGTGAACAAAGTCGCATTTCGCGCCGTGCGAATTTCATTGACAATGCCCAATGCCGTACCGGCATCACCATTTCGCAATAGTGCCTCAGCTTTCATCAACATCACGTCTGCCCAGCGGAAGACCACAGCATCATTGTCAATGTTATCCCCATTGTCAACATCTGGAATATACTTCATCACTCGGATACCCGTAACTTCCAGATCTCCACCGCTCTCGAGCAAAGCTACCTCTGGCGTAAAGGCCAACGGGTTACCATTTCTGTCCAACAATTCAGTACCCTCAGTATCGCGCTGCTGCCCGATTAGGAAACCATTGTTGTAACCCAACTCTGTAAACGCTTCCGTTTCAGCATATCGTCGAATGTCACCCTCTTCGAAAGAATCGTAGAAGTCGCTCAGCGTGGCAAATCCATTCCAGCCAGAAGGATTTTGGTTGTAGTGCAGTGTACAGAACCATCGGGATCTCACCGTATTACCGCCACGATTGACACCGGGAGCATTTTCAAAGGTGAAGATATTCTCAGTGGAAATGACGTCATTGTTAGGCGCAAAGTTGCCGTAGTAGCTTGGCATCAAGCTATAGCCTTCTATCTGATCCGCCAATGCGATGACTCGATCCATGTCCGCTGCAGGGAATTGAGGGCTAGTTCTATTCGCAAATGTTCCTCGGTTGAGGTACGCTTTCATCAAAAGCACACGACCCGCATCTTGGTTTGCACGATTGGTAGGTGCTTCCGGCAAATCAGTGAGCACTGCTTCAACTTCCGAGATCACAAAAGATAGCGCTTCATCGCCCGGTAGTACTTCTGAAGGCTGAGTCAGGTCTGATCCTAATTCTCTAAAAGGAACTTGACCCCATCCGTCGGCAATCGCAAAAATGGCGAAAGCACGTAGGAACCGAACCTCTGCGATCTGCGAGGCGGTCATTGATGCCTCAAACTGCAAAGCATTGGTAGCAGAGAACACGATGGCTAAGATCTCCGAAAAAGTATCTCCTAAAAATGCGTGATCTGCAGACCAGGTATGGTCATGCAACACTCTCCACACACCTCCGTCATCCCAGTCACCACCTCGTGTTGGTCCGAGTGCTAAGTCACCCGTATGCTCCTGAGCGGCCCAAAATCTCGACTGATCTTGAAAAGGCACCACGAAGTTGGTGTAGACACCACGAACCAATCCTTCGATGTCTTCTTCAGTGGCTGATCCGAAAACTGCGTCAGCTTCCTCTTGAGTCAAATCCTCTCTCAATTCCTCATCCAGATCACAGGCAAATAGCCCGATAAACATGAGGGGTAATACTAATCTTCTAAAACTCATGATCATTATAAATTATTCTAAATATGCTCTTTCTTAAAATGTGAAGTCAACGCCTAACAAAAATGTTCTGGCGGATGGGTAAGGGATGTATTCGATACCGTAAGATGGTAGACCATCAGCTACGTTAGGCGTATTCACTTCAGGATCAAAACCGTCAAATCCGGTGATCACGAAGAGATTGTTCCCAGTAGCGAATACTCGGATATTCTCCAGGAAACCAACCTGCCCGATATCGTAACTCAAAACCACGTTATTCAACTTGAAGTAATCTCCACTCTCCAGGTATCGACTCGATGGTTGAATCGCATTGGAAGTCGCTTCGCCGGTACCTACCAGCGAACCCGCGATATTTCTGGTACCCAAGTTGGTGATCGGAAGCACCGTCATTAGCGTGTTGTTGTAGATATCATGTCCAAAGGCGCCGTTGAAAGCCAATGTAGCAGTCAATTTTTTCCATCGAACCGTGGTGTTCACCCCTAAGAGAAAATCTTGGTTAGGATCGCCGACATACTCTGGCGCACCATCGTTAGCAAATGTAGAAGCTCCGGCCTCATCCAGTCCAGTGAAAACAGGAAGGTAGAAAGCGTTCAGCGGCTGTCCAGCTTCCAATCGGTGTGTCCTGGCATTGGAAGCTCCTTGACCAAACACCTGGCCGTAAAGTACATTTGCTCCGCTGTATTCGCTCAACTCGTTCTGGAGCCAAGTAGCATTCACGCTGAAATCCCAGCTAAAGTCTGTCTGATCAGCAATCGAGTAGTTGAGCAAGACCTCGACACCGCTGTTGAGTACTTCACTATCTGGAAGGTTCAACCAGAAAAGAGTACCGGGAGGGGCCGGATCGATGGGCGACTGCTGGAACAGGATGTCCTGTGTAGATTTTCTGAAGTAATCCAAGGTACCCGTCAATCGGTAATCAAACAATGAAAAGTCTACACCGATGTTAATAGTGGTACTTGTTTCCCACTGCAGGCTAGGATTGGGAGCGTTCTCTTGCTGGATACCCGTTTGCTGCTGAAGGATTCCCCATCTTTCTTGAGAGGCGCCTGCATCAAACTCAGAATTACCTGTTTGTCCCCAGCCCACTCGAAGCTTCAACTCGTCAAATGGTGTCTCCAAAGAGTTGTGCATGTTCCATGCGGCACCAAAAGAAGGGAAAGTACCCCATCGGTTGTCCTCTCCAAACTTGCTGGAGCCGTCCTGACGTATTGTGGCTGTCAGCAAATAGGTGTCATCAAAATTGACAATCGCGCGAGCAAAGAAAGAGCTCAACTTCTGGATCGGCTCAGCTCCGACGAAAGCCACCTGCTCGGCAGCGTCCTGAAGAAAGTTAAAGTAGTCACCGTTGACCGAGAAGTCAGTGGCTACTGTGCCGTTAGTCGTCTCGTTCCTGCGCTGATACTCATAGCCCACTAGCGCGTTCAAATTCCACCGATCGTTGAGATCCTTGATGTAAGACAATGTATTTGTGATAATCTGGTTGGTGAACAACTTCTGACCAAAACCTGCCTGACCAAGTCCTTGAACCGCCTGAGAGTTGAGTGCTTCGTTGAACTGCACTCGTCGCTCACCAAAACCTCGAGCCACGTTGTAAGTCAATGAGTAGGTCAAATCATCCGTAATCTTATAACTAGGACTTACGGATATAACCAGGTCAGAATAGTCGCTTACGTCGTCGGTCAATGCATCCAACGCCAAAGGGTTGATGGTGGTCTGTGCCACACCTGGCTGCTCGATCAAAAGGTTTCCATTGCCATCTCGCAAAGGATAGGTAGGGTTCCACTGTAGCGCGTTGCCTATCAAACTACCCTGGAATCCGGAATCTGTACCGACCTGAGGGGTTTCTTCATTCGATACGGAATTAATCAAGAAGACGTCTACCCGAGCTCGATCGTCCAGGAACTTGTAAGTTCCTGATAGGTTGACATTCGCTCGTTGCAAGCGGTTGCCAATGATGACCCCTTCTTGGTCATAGTATCCGAGGGACACCCGGTAGAAGGCATCTTCACTACCACCGGCAAGCGACACATTGTGTTGGTGCGTCAATGCGGTACGAGTAATTTCGTCAAATGCATCAGTATTGGCGCCACCATCTGCGTCAGCAGCTGATACCCCAAACTCCTGTAAAGCGTCACGATATTCACCAGCATCGAGAATATCGTACTCTCGGAGCACTTGGCTAAATCCGACTTGCGAGTTGACGTTTACTGAGGTCTTTCCGGCAGATCCTTTGCGTGTCGAGATCAAAATGACGCCGTTGGCACCACGCGACCCGTAGATTGCTGCAGCAGAGGCGTCCTTCAATACCTGAATGGACTCAATATCATTAGGATTGATGAAGTTCAATGGGTTGGAGCTGATCGTCGAACCTACAGGGCCAGCCGCCGCTCCAGGTCGGGAAGAGATACCGGTCAACTGTACTCCGTCCACAACGAATAATGGACCGTTTCCGGTTCTGATCGATGCATTTCCTCGGACCCGCACTGTGGTAGATCCACCGGGCTGCCCACTATTATTGATTACTTGCACACCGGCGATTTTTCCTTGTAGGGCTTGGTCAGGAGCAACAACAGCACCTTGTACCAAGTCCTTTCTGCCGATGGCGGTAACTGCACCGGTCAGGTCTTTCTTCTGAACCTCACCATATCCAATAACCACAACTTCTG
>JBCCXG010000021.1:0-20573 GCA_039191945.1 Bacteroidota bacterium | reverse complement strand
CGACGAGAGGGTATGTATCACTTTATCAAAAACACGTGGAGCAGGCCCACCTCGGTGCGGACCTGGACTTTCTCAAGGGCGGCTCAGGCAGCGCTGCACCCCGAGACTCCCACTAGACGCATTGAACCATGAATGTAAAAGACAAAGCCATCATCGTCACTGGAGCTGGGAAAGGCATAGGCTTCGCCATATGTCGGAAACTTGCCCAATCCGGAGCCCGGATCATACTGAATGATATTGACCCCGAGGTGGCGGAGCTAGGGGCTTCGCGGGTGAGAGAATTTGGTCCTTGTGTGGCCATCAGCGGCGACTCAGGCGACCCTTCGATTGTGGCGCAACTCGTGGAGGGTGCGGTACGAGAGTTTGGAAGGCTCGATACTGCCATTGCCAACTGCGGAATTACCGTCTTCGGTGATTTCTTCACCTATCCGAAGTCAGAGCTGGACCGGGTGCTACAGGTGAATATTGGGGGCACTTTTTACCTGGCTCAAGCGGCTGCCAACCAATTTAGAAAGCAACAGTCACCGGGTACGCTGCTTTTTACCTCCTCGGTCGTAGGTCACCAGGCACATAAAAACCTGGCCGCCTATGGCATGAGCAAGGCTGCCATCGAGAACCTGGCCAAGCACCTGGTACTGGAGTTGGCGCCCTACCGTATCAATGTGAATGCCATCGCACCTGGCGCGACACTGACGGAAAGAACGATCATCGAAGACAAAGACTACGAAAAGGTCTGGTCTCGGATCACACCGACCGGTCGGCCTGCCTCGGTCGAGGACATTGCCAATGCGGCACTCTTTTTCGTATCAGAAGAAGCGCGCCACATTAACGGCCAGACGTTGATCATCGACGGAGGCTGGACTTCCGTCAGCCCTTCGCCTTTCTAATGCTTATGCGTTTGTTGGACTAATCAATTGCAGCGACATGCTGCACCCGCGCGGGCTCAAGGGGCTTGTGCATGTAAATCACAAACTCATAGCTGGCCTTACGCTGGGGGCTCACCACAAAGAGGTGTTCGCGACCTCCCAGATAGCCTTCAGCGTTCACCTCTAAGACGATAAATCTTGAGTCGACCCTTGCATAACTATCGGCCAATTCCCCGATGTAATCGACATTTCCCGCGATCAACTGATCCGTGACGATGTCTCTCAATTCGATTTCGAATGAAGCCCAACCCGCGTTGACTTCCTTCGCCTGCACATCCTGCTTTGCTGACACCTGCTCATTTTGAGCCTCCGCGCCTGCTACACACACCCATACCAGTAGCGCGGACAACAATGATTTTTGACGTTTTAAGTTCATAGAGGTAAAACGGTTTTAGCTGGAGATTTGTATGCTACTGAGTGATTTTTCTTGAAATTCCCGGCGCATACGACCGAGAGTCCATCTCCATCTATGGATAGCACAAATTTCAATCGCCCCCTTGAGTAGCCCAATACGCGGCCATGATCATCGAGCCCGCAGTACCGTCCATTGTTGGCTCATTCGTAGAGTAGTCCCCTACGTCATCATGGTAGGTAACAATGCCGTTTTGGAACTCTGCAAACTCATCAGGCTTGAGTAGCACCAGACCTTTGAGCAGGCTGTGGATCGTATGGTAAATAGGACCGTCTACGAGACCTCCCGGCACCATTTCCCCTGTCATCACATAGACACTCGTGTGAACGTCCAGTGGGTATTCTCCTGACGCAGGCACACCCGTAAACATGGATGTACCCCATGGATTGCGGCCGAAGAGCCACTCCCGTTGGTCGACAAGGAACGAATGATACTGTTTATCCTCGGTCATCTCTTCATACAGGATCACTTGGGTCATGAGACTAGTCAGCAGGTTGTTGGAGCACCAGATGAACGGAACGCCAATGCCATATGGGTTGCGCTCAGCGCGTTGCTTTGTGTATTCAATCCCATTGCGGTAGTAATTCGCAAGCGTATCCTGAAAGCTCTGAGGGACCTGATCATACAAGGCATAGTGTCCCAGATTGACAAAAGGATAGTATTGATAATGCGACGCGGAGTCCTGATTCATCCAGGAGATGGTGTTAGCTTCTCGAGCGTACCTCATGGCCTGAACCCTATAGCCTTCTTCCCCTGTGGTCTTGAGCAGTTCGGCAGCTGCCCACTCCATATCATCCGCCCAGGTTTCCTCATTGTATCGATAGGGGGCTCCGTAGGAATTGCCCTGCTGGTAGCCTTCATTTTCCCTCCCCAGGGCATACAAGCTTTTGGCGGCTGCCAGGTATTGGTCACCCATCGCCTCATCCCCTAATAGGTCCCTCCAGACTCTGGCACCCAGCGCCAAAGCTGCAGCCGACCGTCCAGCGACGTTAGCAAAGCCCGTGGCCTTACTCTTGTACTTGCCCAATCCCTGCGGCTCACCCGTCGCCACATAAGCCACCCGGTAGCTGTTGGGGCCCCAACCATAGTCAGAGATGTCATCATCGGGCATCTTCCAGCCCCGATGATCCCTATCATCCGCCACTTGATGGATGAGTTGATTGGGTGCAAAGTGGAGCTTCATGATCCAGTCCATTCCCCACTTGGCCTCATCCAAGACATCGGCAATTCCATTGGCCCCAGGCTGTCCCAAATCATTGACTTCGTCGCCAAACGCATCCGGAAACAATTCATAAGCCATGAGCATATGGCCCGTGGCATAACTGGCCGTTATGAGGTACTTCAACTGATCTCCGGCGTCATGCCATCCGCCCGAGGCGTCCACAAATGTTGAATCTGGTAATTCGCTGTACATGACCCTTCCATCACGTGGATGACAGACCATATCGAGGAAGGGATTATAGCCACAGCGCTGCTGTCTCATAAATTCCAAGAGCTGACCCGGCAGTTCACTGTACACATTCGGACCGATCCGAAATGGCTGAGAATCCTTACCTGTTCTTCGGCTCCGCAGCCTGTAACTACCCGTGGTGGTCACTGAAGAGAAATCCAACTGGTAGTGGTACGGGATCGTACCCCAGCTGGCCACTTGTGCTGGCGTGGCCTTGAAACGTTGAACGATCCTTTGGTCCTCGGCACTGATAAGCTCGAAAGACTCATTGGTCTTTTTGCCCGAAAAGACTACCGCCACCTTTTGATCCCCTGGCAGGTAGCCCAGTTGATTCACCCGAAGGTGGATACCATCTTGTGACCATAGCGACCAGGACAAGGAAAGAAAGAAGGCAACAGTAGTAATTCGCATGATGATCAGTGATCTCAGGTTTCTAGGAGTTGGGCGAGGGACACGAATTCATATCCGCGGGTGGTCAAGGTATCTATCAAGGCGTCGATATGATGATAGAATTTATCTTCCCGTTCTGGCGATACACCAATGTGAGACAACAAAATGAAGCCATTGAGCCCCTCGGGCGCTCGTACTTCGAAGGACAATATGCTATCGAAGATGACTTCTGAAGACCGATAGGCCGCCATGGAGGGTGTTGCGTAGTCGGCATGTGATAAAGTCCCTGGTGAGTAGTTGATCAAGGAAAGACCATACTCGGAGGTCCATCGACTGATGTCTTCATTGTACCACTCGTAGGGCGGCAGAAAATATGGGGCTGCTTCCTTGTCGATTCCAAATCGGTGAAGCTCCTGGTAGTTGTCGTCCAGATCTCTCGTGAATTCCTCACGTGATACCAGTAGACTGTCCCGATCCTCCCAGGAGCAATACAGCAAGTGTTGGTCGGAGTGCGCCCCGAGGTAGTGACCCTCTTGAATCAGACCCTCAATAAGTACCTCGAACTCGGGATTTCTGTAAAAATTGCCGGTGAGAAAGAAGGAAGCCGGAGTTTGACGATCGGCCAGCACCTTGCGAAGGTAAGGAGCACCGTCAGCAAACTCGTCGCCGGTAAAGACCAATGCCAACTGCGGTTGATCCATGGGTCCCCGCGTGATCCCACCGTGGACATAAGTCAGACCTCGATGCGCAGCCTGGCCCGCTGGATGACAGCAGAGCAGGCAACAGATCATGATCAAACCCATACTCTTGGCCAACGGGTCGATCAACCCTTCGGGCCAATGGCTATACATTAGCAACTACCCTCAAAAGGCCATTCTGCCCACCGTCCTTGCTCTTGATCTCAAACTTACCGATGCCGGCCGGGAGCAGGAAGGTCTCAGCATAGTGGACGACAAAAGGCTTGAAGTCGCCGTTCGAACTCACCACGTGGATCTCGTCACCTTCTATCAGGTTGAACACCTGAAAGACGTTGACAGGAGGAAGCTCCAGGACATCCTCGAACCAGATCCTGGAAATCTTCACCTGAGAATTCTCCTCTGGAGATAACTGCTCTTGCATGTAGGCCGCATAAGCAGCAGACGACACGTTGTTCTTACTGATCCTGCAAGCGGGAGAATGACAGATACGATCGATGAGTGTCTCCAGCTGCTTACCGGTCGTCGTCCGAAGCCGCTTCTCATCATAAACCTTCGCTTTGAAAATGCTAGGCGCCGTACTCACGTGCAGCATGATGGCACCGTCTCCCCCACTGTGTATGATTTCCTGTGGAATCGCCAAGTGGTCGTGCTTCGTCAATCGGATTTGATCCAATAGTTTTGTGATCTCATCCCGCTGCCCCTCGATGATTCGCTCCCGGAGGTACTCATTGGCTACATCCTCTCGCAAGCCCGCAAGCATTTGCGCGTTGCTCTCCACATCCATGATGTAGTAATTCTCAACTTGTTGATACCGCGTACCATAGTTGTCCATCAGGAAATCTGCGCCCGGATATACGCTCAGAGACAAGTGGTTTTCGGTCTCGGTTCCGTCAATAAAGTTGAGTCGGACAGGCACATCAGAACCAAACTTCCGATAGATGCTGTCACCCAAAAGACCCACTGGCTGGTAGTACAGGAGATTGATGGCCGGGAATTCCATCAGGCTCTCTCCGATTTTCAGCAAGATGTTATCCTCCTCAATATCGCAATTGAATCCCCAGGCAAAATCTTCCTTGCCCTTGGCTCCAGGGGCATTCTCGTCCCAAAGCTCAGGATCGAAAAAGGGTGCCATAAAAATGGGTTGCTTTAGGGCCTGATCAAACCCTCCGCGAACGACATCCCCTGCCGCGAGCTTCGGTTTTTGCCAATTGTTGGACTCCAAGAAGTAATCACATTTCTTGATCACCTGCTTCTTAATGCGATCGCATATCCGCCAGTCGATGAAATAGCTCCAGGCATGTTGTAGGTCGAAAGCATCTTCTTGATTGTTGACACCGATATTGGAAATGTCGTTTCGTCTGAATCGCTGCAAAATCTCGTGACGAGACATATCTGAATAGATCAAGACATCAGGATCGCCAATCTTGTAGGCGCCAATACCGTAAATCAAAATAACACCTTCATCCAAGAAGCTGATGTTGCTTTGGAGTGCTCTTAGTTTGTCCTCGTCAAAGTAATCATCGATCGTATTGGTCGATACCTTGGCCGTTTGACTCTGAAAATTGAGGTCCTTCCTGACGAGCTGCCTGATTTCACCCTCATTCTTATAGATATCCTCCGTCTGGCAAGTGGCATTGGGCGACAGGGCTTCCTTCAGGGCCGTCAGGTTGATCTCATTGTACGTCCCTTGGAAACATTCGACGGCTATCACCACCTTGGGTTTACCCTTGGCAGCAATGGTCCTCCTGATCTCTTCACCAATAGCTGTCCATTCTTCCCAGCAGGCGACTGGGTCGTGAGAGACTTCAATAAATGGCTCCTTGTTGATCATACTGCTAAATTCGAGGCCTTTGTCTTTCCATTTGAGCGTTGTCCATCACTTGGCCGGTTCTTCAGACACCACAAACTCCAGCCGCCCGCCCTTGACCAGTTCTTCATGCGATATGAAATAGCCTGGATTTACGGCTCCATTCCATTTTACTTGTGAAATAAAATCTGCTCCATCGCCAGTCTCTTCCTTCACAATGACCAGCTTCTCCCCTGCGTAATAATCGGGATTCAAAGTGACCGTAACCTGATCAAATATGGGGGTCGAGAGCGCATAGTCCATCTCCCCCGGGCAAACGGGATAAAAACCCATCATCGCATACAACAACCAGGTAGATAGGGCACCCGTATCGTCATTGCCGGGAATCCCGGCCGCTGTCTCATTGTAGTGGGTAGTGATGAGCTCCTTCACCCGCTTCTGTGTGCGCCACTCTTCGCCCTTGACATAGTTGAAAAGAAAAGGATAAGTGATGTCCGGCTCATTGGCCATGTCAAAATGCTCCAAATCAAATGTTTGTTCCAACTGATCGACAAATTCCTTCCCTCCGCCGTTCAGCTGGATCAACCCTTTCATGTCGTGCGGCACATAAAACCGATAGTTCCATGCTGATCCCTCTACATAGCCCACAGCAGGTTCGAAGTTCTTTCCTAGCTCAGGGTCAAAGGGACTATACCACGCTCCCGAGGCTCTCTTGGGCCGCAGCATGCCGGTCTCAGGGTCAAACAACTCTTTATAACCGAGTGATTGCTCCAAATAGCGCTCATGATCTTCATCGTAGCCGAGGTCCTTGGCGAGCATAGCCAGGTTCCAATCGGCAATGTAGTATTCGAGTGAAGTCGATACTGAGCCTCCCCATTTGTCTTCCTGGTCCACCGGCACATAACCGTGCTCCCAATACTCACTGTTCTCCGGGCGAATGGGATTGTCCAATCGGGTATCGGCCGACTTTTTCATTCCTTGGTATGCGGTCTCTACGTCAAAATCTCGAATACCCCTACGATAAGTATCCGCGATCACCGGTGCTGCCGGATCACCTACCATGACGCCTGTCTCCATCCCAAGGAGTTCCCATTTGGGAAGCCAACCTCCTTCCTTATAAATTTCTACCATACTAGCGACCATTTCGGATTGTAGCTCTGGATAGATCAAACTCAGCAGGGGATGCACATTCCGATTGGTATCCCATAAGGAGAATACAGTATATCGATTCCCCAAGGCATTACCGACTTGATGAGTACCCATTTTTGGATAGTCTCCATTCACGTCTTGGAGTATGTTTGGGTGAATCAGCGTATGATAAAGGGCGGTATAGAATAGGGTCTTGTCTCTCTCCGCACCTTCGACTTGGACCCGGCCGAGAAGTTCATTCCACTTGATCGAAGATTGTTTAGCCACGCGATCCAAATCAAAATCAGGGATCTCCGTATCAAGATTGGCGCGAGCATTTTCAATACTGACATAGGAGACACCCACCTTGATCTCGATTACCTCATTCGGTTCAGTATCAAAAGAGAAATAAGCGCCCACATCGTCGCCAGCCAGCTCTTGCTGATAGCCGGGGTAAGGTTTATAGGTGTCGTTGTAACCGACCCAGTCAGCCTCCACCGCTTTATACGCTGGCATCTTCTTCCAAGCGCCAAAGGACTTGGGCACCTTGCTCAAGCGGGCCACAAAATAGACGGGTCGTACGTCCTCTGGATGATAGCAAAAAGTACCAATGGTGCGAAAACCTTCTACTTCCCGATCTGAGACTAGCCTTACCATACCTCCGGTTTCGTTGGTCAGGGCCAATCCCAGGTTGAGGATGATGTTGGATTGGCCACCCTCCCGAAATGTGTAGCGGCTAATTCCAGCTCTCAGTGTGCTGCTCAGTTCCACCTTTACCTGGTGCTTTTCCAGCTCGTGAGAAAAGTAACCTGGGCGGGACTCCTGGTTGTGATAGGTCGTACCATACTGCTCAGGATCAAACGTGAGCTCACCCGCGGTTGGCATCGTCAAGATCGTCCCTAGTTCCGGACAACCGACGCCGCTCAGGTTGACGTGGCTGTAACCTGTTAGGTAGGTATTCTCATGAATGTACACCCGGGAGTTCCAGGCAAGATCTTTCTCGTGGACGTTGCCTTCTCCCTGCTTAAAGGCAACGTTAAATGGCGAAACCGAAGCCAATGCATGAGGATACTGGGCGCCAGGATGGGTTGCACCATAATTGGTGGTGCCGATGAAAGGATCCACATAGTCAACCGGCTCCTGAGCAAACGATAGAAGAGGGATCAATGGCGCCAATACAGCTAGCCAACAAATCATTCGCGGAATCTTAAAATACATTTATGCCTTTTGATTTGATAGTTTGAAGTGCCTGATGATCAGCATCCAACTCGGTCACCAATGTACCTACCCGTTGCAGGGATTCCACCTTGAAGGGCTGGACACCTCCCAAATCTTTGGAGAGGCAATAGGCGACCAACTGCGAAGCCGCATTGATCATCGCCTTCTTGGTCGCGGCATATTCTCTGTCCGCATCAGTGATCCCGATCTCCGCGTGAATCGCACGCAATTCCATGAAGCAGACGTCGGCGTGTATTTCGGAGAGCGTATGAATGACATCCATCCCTTTGGTACTGCGGTTTTTGCTAGATAGGTGTCCACCGAGAATAAATGTCTCAATGTTGTGAAACTCAAAGAGCCGGTAAGCAATCGGGAGCGAATTCGTAAATACCGTGAGGCTCAAATCCTGGGGTAAATGCTCGGCTAGCAGGGTGCTGCTTTCACCGCCTTCCATGATCAATACAGAGTGATTGCGAACTTGTGGGAGGCATTTCCTAATGATCTTGAGGCGGTCCTCCGGGTAGGTGACCAATTCACTCTTGGTCTTGGGGGGAGCGACAGGGTTTGCCATAGCGCCGCCGTGAACTTTCTTCACAAAACCTTCTTCCGCAAGCTCCTTGAGATCCCTCCGTATCGTATCCTCGGAGACTTTTAATTTTGAACTGAGATCAGCAGAATGGACTTTGTTATTTGCAGTTATTTCCGCGAGGATCAGACTCTGTCGCTCTTGCTTCAGCATTACGCCTTACTGTGCAGGGTTATTCATTTGATCAAATTAGCGGCAATCTGGGAAGAAACCAAAAATGAAACCTGCAGAAACGTGCAAAGCAGGCTAACGTCCGGTATATGCCATTGAGGACGGATCGGTCGGTCGAATAGTGTGGTCTTGAAAAGTTTGACCCAGCTCATCGTACGCCAATAAAAACGCAATAAACCGCATCAGTCGAGGGCTATTTTCTCAATAACCTGCAGGTATCCGCTGTCTTCTGTTTGAGTTCTGCCTGTAGCTGCTTATTATTACCAGGCGAAGTAGACCTATCCAAGCACATGAAACCCCCTCCAAATTCCGAATGCTCCCCATGGCTTGGACTGTCAGGTACCCTCAACTCAAAAACCCGGACATGATGGCTCCATTCCACGTTCAGCCCCACTACTTTTTCATAACGTCCTTGATCCTTCTGCAATTGGGCGCCTGTAACGAAGTCACTGAAGAAACAGATACTGCTACGCAGCCGGTTACTCACTGGGTAGATCCGTTCATAGGCACAGCAGCTCACGGACATACTTACCCTGGAGCCGTTCTTCCCTTCGGTATGGTTCAGGTGAGTCCCGATAATGGTATTGAAGGTTGGGATTGGTGCTCCGGCTATCATTATTCGGATAGCGTGATCATTGGTTTTGGCCACTTGCATCTAAGCGGCACAGGTATTGGAGACCTAACAGATATTCGATTGATGCCGACGATCCGGCAGGTGGACCTCTCTACCTCTGCTGCATCTCGCGACGATCTGGACTATCGAGGCTACTACAAACATGACCTTGAGCAGGCATCTCCCGGCCTTTACGAAGTGTCCCTTGTGGATCAAGGCATAGAAGTCGCGTTGACCGCTACGCTGCGCAGTGGTCTCCAGCGCTATCGGTTCCCAGCAGGTGCTTCTTCCCGATCTGTCGTACTCGATCTGGCCCATGACACCAACTGGGACCGACCCACAGAGGCCATGCTAGAGATTGTCAACGACACCTTGATAACAGGCTATAGGTACTCAACCGGCTGGGCAAAAGATCAGCGAGTGTACTTTGCTGTCACCTTCTCAAGCCCAATCACCTCCTACATCGCCGCTGACTCGACGGCGCTACAGGACACCCAACCTTTGGTAGGTACCCGGCTGAAGAGTGTCTTTGATTTCGGAGAAGTGGAAGGGAACAATCTCCTGGTAAGAACCGGTATCTCAAGCGCTAGCGTCGACGGAGCCCTAAAAAGCCTCGCCGAATCTGACGGCCTCAGCTTTGACGAGGTCGCCAAGCAGGCCGAACTGGCCTGGGGGCAAGCCCTGCAAAAAATTACGATCTCCAGCTCCAATGAAGCGCTGAAGAGAACCTTTCATACCGCGATGTATCATGCCAACTTAAGTCCGGTGACTTACTCAGATCCAAATCAAGAATACAAGGGGCCAAATGGTGAGGTGAATGTCAGTGACGGGTACACGCGGTATGATGTTTTCTCCCTGTGGGATACCTTTCGCGCAGCGCATCCCCTATTCACCATTACACAGCCGGACAAGATCAATGACATGATCCAATCTTTGCTGGCCCATTACGATGAGCATGGGCTCTTACCCGTGTGGTCCTTGCTTGGCAACGAAACCAACACGATGACCGGCTACCATGCGATCCCGGTGATTGCCGACGCTTACTTCAAGGGCTTCAGAGGTTATGATGTGGAAAAGGCCTACGAGGCCATGAAGGCCAGCGCCATGCAGGATATTCGCGGCGTAGCGTTTTATAAGGAGTATGGCTACATCCCTTCAGACCTGGAAGAAGAGTCCGTCACGAAAAACTTGGAATACGCTTTTGACGATTGGTGCATTGCGCAGATGGCCTCAGACCTGGGAAAGGTTGAGGATGCTGACTACTTCACCACAAGGGCTCAGAGTTATCAAAAAATCTACGATGCCTCTTCAGGATTTATGCGGGGCAAAATGAGTGACGGAAGCTGGCGCTCGCCTTTCGATCCCAAAAGATCGGAGCACCGTAGCAATACGGACTACACGGAAGGCAATGCATGGCAACACACCTGGTTTGTGCCTCACGACGTCCCGGGTCTGATCTCGGTCATGGGGGGTAATGAAGATTTTGTGGTCAAATTGGATTCTCTTTTTTCATTGGACTCTGAAATCACCGGGGATAACGTTTCCGTAGACATTTCGGGTCTCATCGGCCAATATGCACACGGCAATGAGCCGAGCCACCACGTCGCTTATCTCTACAACTATGCGGGTATGCCATGGAAAACCCAAGCGCAGGTAAGAGAAATCCTTCGAACACAATATACCGATCAGCCAGATGGCCTGTGTGGCAATGACGACTGCGGCCAAATGTCCGCCTGGTACATTTTTAGTGCCCTTGGCTTCTATCCGGTCAATCCTGCGCTCGGTGCCTATGACCTTGGGAGCCCTCTATTTGAAAAAGCGGAAATCAATTTAGGCGATGGTAGGATGTTCACAGTCTTGGCCAATGGTGTCTCAGACGACAATCTGTATGTACAAAGTGTAAAACTCAATGGAGAACCTCTCCGCAAGACCTACATTTTGCATGAGGAAGTGATGAGCGGTGGCGTGATCGAATTTGAAATGGGCCCCGAACCTAACAAGGACTGGTTCACAACCTTTGGTCCTGAATCCTAATGTTCCATCTACAGCCCCTAGTCACCTCAAAAGCTCTATATGATCAGTTAGAGCCCGTGCGCGCAACTAAATGTGTATCTGATGCTGAATGAAAAGACGTTTGAATCATCGACGCGCGAGACCGGCTTCTCCGTAACGTCGCTTTCATCCGGCTGGCGTTTTAGGCAAGTCGGTACGGAAGAGTGGAGGGCGGCCTCTGTTCCAGGATGTAATTTTACCGACCTACTCGAAAATGGTCTCATTGAAGATCCCTTTGACCGTACCAATGAGGAAGCCCTTCAATGGATCGAAAAAGAAGACTGGGAGTATGAGTTGGTCTTTGTCGTTTCTAGCGAACAGCTTGCGTTTCGTCAAGCCCTTCTTTTGTTTGAGGGATTGGACACTTTCGCCGACATCGAGCTGAATGGGCACCCTGTCTTACAAGCGAATAACATGTTTCGTTCATGGCAATGCGAAGTCCGAGAACTACTGGTGGAGGGCGTCAATAGGTTGAGGATCGTCTTTCATTCACCGCTCAAATATGTCATAGAAAACGAAGAAATCGCCGATTTCCTCTATCCGGCAGGTAATGATCACTCGGAGGAAAACCTGAGTGTGTACATACGAAAAGCGCCGTACCATTTCGGATGGGACTGGGGTCCCCGGTTTGTCACCTCTGGTATCTGGCGACCCATTAGACTGGAATACCACGACTATGCAAGGATCGAAGACATTCGGGTAAACTACGATCTGACCGATCAGAAAGCGACCATTGATTTCGAGATCGAGATCAGCTCCCTATATGAAGGTAGGGCGGAGATTAAGTTAACGTCACCGATTAGTGATATCAGCTTCCCCGTTACCCAAGTGGAGCTAAAGGAAGGAAAGACAGCTGTCCAATGCACTTTTGACATTGAAGATTATCAGCTATGGTGGCCCAAGTGCATGGGCGACCCGCACCTCTACCTCTTTGAAATCCAGCTTCTGGTCAACGGAGAGATCGCCTCAAGCCACCAGCAACGGGTGGGCCTTCGGAAAATAGAAGTGGTCAATGAAAAGGACAAAGACGGTGAGTCTTTCTTCTTCAAGGTCAATGGCCTGCCTCTCTTTATGAAAGGGGCAAATTATATCCCGCAAGACAGCTTCCTGGATAGAGTCGGTCCGGATCGCTACGAGCAATTGATCGATGACGCACTTGACGCCAACTTCAATATGCTAAGGGTTTGGGGTGGTGGTATTTATGAAGACGATCGGTTTTATGATCTGGCCGATGAAAAAGGTCTACTCATCTGGCAGGACTTCATGTTTGCCTGCACCATGTATCCAAGCCATCTCACCTTTCTCCAAAACGTGGAGCAAGAGGCGATCCAAAATATCAAGAGGCTCCGCAACCACCCATCGCTGGCGCTTTGGTGTGGCAATAACGAAATCCATATGGGGTGGCACAATTGGGGGTGGCAAGAGGAGTTTGGCTATGATGAAACAACCCAAGAGGAACTATGGAGTGGCTACCTAGAACTCTTCGAGCGACGGTTACCTTCTTTGGTGCAGGAACACGATCCCAATAGCTTTTACTTCCCGTCCAGCCCAATCAGTAACTGGGAAGCGGACATTGACTTCACGATAGGTGATAATCACTACTGGGGCGTCTGGCATGGCGAAGCCCCCTTCAGTGAATACAAGGAACGCATCCCGCGATTTATGAGCGAGTATGGATTCCAATCTTTCCCATTGTTCCAGTCCGTTCAGCAGTACACCAGCCCACCGGACTGGTACCTGACCTCCGATGTCATGCTTTTGCACCAGAAGCATCCAAGGGGTAATGAATTGATTCGCAAGTATTTGCTCAGTGGCTATAAAAAGCCGAAAGACTTCGAGTCCTTCCTCTACGGGAGTCAAGTGCTTCAGGCAGAGGGCATCAGCCTCGCCATTGAATCTCATCGCCGGCACAAGCCGTATTGCATGGGCACTTTATACTGGCAGATGAATGACTGCTGGCCGGTTGCCTCTTGGTCCTCCATCGACTACTACGGACAGTGGAAAGCCCTGCACTACGCAGCACGCAAGCTTTACAACGATTTGTTGGTCTCCTGCGACATTGACGATAAAGAAGTGAGGGTCCACGCCATCAATGATGCGCACGAGCCGAAGTCGGTCGCCTATCAATTTGAAGTATTCGACTTCCAAGGACGAAAGCCATTTTCGTATACTGGCGAGATTGTACTCGAAGCCAACGCAAGCCTTTTGTGTCACACTTTTACGATTGCCGAGTGCCTTAGGGCTCAAGACAAGCGTAATGTAGTGGCCATCGCCAGTCTCATTGGGGAGGGTGGACAAATTTTGAGTCGCACCCATTATCTCTTTACGAACCCCAAGGACCTGCGCCTAAGAATACCGTCCTTCACCTCCCAGGTGACTTCCAAAGAAGACCATTTCTCGGTCCGGCTCTCGACAGACACCTTTGCCAAAAGCATTTACCTTGAGTTTGAAGGTCATCGCGGCAACTTTTCTGACAATTTTTTTGACCTGCTTCCGGGAGAAGAAAAGGTCGTCACTTTTCCAAAGCCTACCGACATGCCGAAAAAGACGCCTAAGCTCTTAATCAAGTCTCTCAGGGACACCTATTTATGAACCTAGAAGCGCTCGATCTCCTCATTATTGCCAGTTACCTTGGGGTCACTACCTTCATTGGGATCTTCATCAGTAAGAAGGCTTCGAAAAACATCGACGGCTATTTCCTGGGTGGCAAATCCATTCCGTGGTGGATTCTTGGGATCTCCAACGCATCCGGCATGTTTGACATCACCGGGACGATGTGGCTGGTTTCCATGTGTTTTGTCTATGGGCTGAAAAGCGCCTGGTTGCCCTGGATCTGGCCCACCTTCAACCAGATCTTTTTGATGATCTACCTCTCCGCCTGGCTACGGCGAAGCAACGTGATGACGGGCGCAGAATGGTTAAAAACCCGATTTGGCACTGGTCGCGGTGCAGAGCTCTCCCACCTGATTGTTGTCATCTTTGCCATCGTAAGCGCGGTTGGGTTCATTTCCTACGCCTTCAAGGGCATCGGCAAATTCGCGGCTACTTTCTTTCCGTGGGAGCTAGCCCCTGATACCTATGCGCTCATTATTCTCGGGGTGACGACGCTCTATGTCATCAAAGGGGGCATGTATAGTGTGGTCTCTACGGAGGTACTCCAGTTTCTGATCATGACGATTGCCTCTATCGCGGTGGGAATCATCGCGATGAACGCGGTATCCCCCGAAGCCCTCAACCAGGCGATCCCAAATGGTTGGAAGGAGCTCTTTTTCGGTTGGCGGTTGGATTTGGACTGGGCGGGCGTCATTGACAGTGTCAATACCAAAATACAAGAAGATGGCTTTACACTGTTTGGGTTCTTCTTCATGATGATGCTCTTCAAAGGGATCTTCCAAAGCATGGCGGGACCTGTGCCCAATTACGATATGCAACGCATCCTGGCGACTCGAAGCCCCAGCGAAGCTGCAAAGATGAGCGGCATTGTTTCGCTGGTCATGTTCTTTCCCCGGTACATGATGGTCGCTGGTCTTACCATTCTTGCCCTCGTATTTCTCGGTCCCGAGCTACAAACAGGGAATGACGGCTTTGACTTCGAAATGGTGCTCCCGTATGCCATCAACAACTTCATCCCGACAGGGTTGGTCGGTATTCTGATTGCAGGTCTACTGGCGGCATTCATGAGTACTTACGCTGCAACGGTCAATGCCGCACCTGCCTACTTTGTGAATGACATTTATAAGAAGTACATCAACACTGAGGCCTCAGACCGGACCTACGTGAGAATGAGCTATCTGGCCACCTTTGTGATCGTCACCATCGGAATTGGCTTTGGTTTTTTGGTTGATTCGATCAATGACATTATGCAATGGCTGTTTGGAGCCCTGTTCGGTGGGTACACAGCAGCCAACCTGCTCAAGTGGCACTGGTGGCGGTTCAATAGCTACGGCTTCTTCTGGGGAATGATGAGTGGACTGCTCGCTTCTCTTATTTTTCCCGTGGCATTTCCAGAGCTCCAACCACTGTACGCTTTCCCCTACATTCTCGCGCTCTCGATGATTGGCTCCATCGCCGGTACCCTCAGTACCCCGCCGGACGAAGAGGAGGTGCTTTTGGACTTCTACAAAAAGGTGAAGCCGTGGGGATTTTGGCAGCCCATCGCGCAACGTGCCAAGGAAGAGGATCCCAGCTTTCAGCAAAACAAAGACAGCGGTAGAGACCTATTCAATGTTGCTGTCGGCACCATCTGGCAAATGACATTGGTCATCATACCCATCTATCTCGTGATCCGCGAGTTTACGCCGATGATCATTGCGCTGATCTTTTTTGTGGTGACCTCGTTGATTCTAAAAAGGAATTGGTTGGATAAATTGACAGACTGACCCAAAACCCATCCTCATGAAATACTTACTATCGTACCGGCAATCCTACGTGGGGAACCTGCCCTTTCTGGTGCTTTTGCTGCTTGTGAGCTGCCAATCCACAGACAGGCCGGCCACAAAGAGCAACTTAGTTTCGAGTGATCTAGTGCAATACGTGAACACGCTCATGGGGACCGACTCCAAGTTTCGTTTATCCAATGGCAATACCTATCAAGCCATCGCTACTCCATGTGGTATGAATTTCTGGACGCCCATTACCAGTAAGATGGGGGATGGTTGGACTTACAAGTACGATGAGGAAAAGATTAGAGGGATCAAGCAGACCCATCAACCGAGCCCCTGGATCAACGACTACGCGGCATTCTCTCTGATGCCCATTACGGGTGATTTGAAATTTCAGGAGGACGAACGTGCTTCCTGGTTTTCACACAAAGCAGAGGTGGCCAAGCCTCATCACTACAGTGTCTATTTGGCGGACTACGACACGAAAGTAGAAGTCAGTCCCACGGATCGCAGTGCCCATTTCCGGTTTACCTTCCCGGATAGTGAGCGATCCCACGTCATCATCGATGCCTTCAACAAAGGGTCCATGGTCCACATTTTGCCGGAGAAGCGCTTGATCGTCGGGTACAACCGCAACAACAGCGGTGGCGTGCCCGAGAACTTCCACAATTACTTCGTGGTCCAATTCGACGTAGATTTCGAGGTCTCCCATACGTGGGGTGATGGCTGGAAACTGCAGGAAAATGTCATGAGGTCCGAAGGAGATCACGTTGGCGCGATCATCGGCTTCAAAACCAAGCGGGGACAGGAAGTACACGCCAAGGTCGCCTCCTCCTTCATCAGCCGTGAACAAGCGATGCAAAACCTGGTCGGCGAAATCGGCAGCGACACCTTTGAGCAGACAAAAGAGAAAGCTAAAAAGGCCTGGAATAAGGAGCTGCAGAGGATACGTGTTGAGGATACGGATATCGCCAACGTCAGCACCTTCTATTCTTGCCTGTACCGGTTGTTGCTTTTCCCAAGGAAGTTCTACGAAGTTGACAAAGACGGTGAGATCGTCCACTACAGCCCTTACAACGGTGAGGTGCGACCCGGCTATCTCTTTACCGACAATGGCTTTTGGGATACGTTTCGCGCGGTCTTCCCCTTCTTCACCCTCATGTATCCCGAGCTCAACTCACAGATCATGCAGGGTCTCGTCAATACCTACCAGGAGTCTGGCTGGCTGCCAGAATGGGCCAGTCCGGGCCATAGAGATTGCATGATTGGCTCCAATTCCGCGTCTTTGATCGCCGATGCTTATGTCAAAGGAGTCAGAGGATATGATGCCGAAGTGCTTTACGAAGCAATGATCAAAAATGCCACCGTCGAAGAAGGCCGGCCCGTCAAATCAGTAGGCCGCGAAGGAGTGGATTATTACAATGAATTGGGCTATGTGCCCTATGATGTAGGCATCAATGAAAATACGGCACGAACCCTCGAATATGCCTATGCGGACTTTGCGGTCGGCCAATTTGCCAATGCCCTGGGCAAACCGGAGGACGCTGTGACGTATCTGCGCAAGGCAAAGAACTATGAAAATGTATTCGATCCGGCAACCGGTTGGATGCGAGGTAAAAATGAGGACGGCACCTTCCAGTCTCCCTTCAATCCGCTCAAGTGGGGTGACGCCTTCACCGAAGGCAACAGCTTGCACTACACCTGGTCGGTGTTCCAGGACGTGCAGGGACTGATCAATTTAATGGGGGGTAACGAATCCTTCACGGGGAAGCTCGACACGGTCTTCACGATGCCTCCAGACTTTGATGACTCCTACTACGGTTTCACGATCCACGAAATCCGAGAGATGCAAATCGTCAACATGGGCAACTATGCACATGGCAACCAGCCCATCCAGCACATGATCTATCTCTACAACTACGCCGGTCAACCGTGGAAATCTCAGTACCGGGTGCGGGATGTGATGAACAAGCTCTATTCGGCCACCCCTGACGGATATTGCGGGGACGAAGACAACGGCCAAACCTCTGCGTGGTATGTCTTCAGTGCGCTCGGCTTCTACCCGGTTACCCCCGGGACGACCGAGTACGTCATGGGCAGTCCGCTCTTCGACAAAGTGACCTTGACGATGGAGGACGGCGCACAGTTCACCATTGATGCGTCCAACAATTCGCCCGACAACGTCTACATCAAGTCCGCTCAACTCAACGGGAAACCCCACATGAAAACCTGGGTCGACCACAGTGATCTCCAAAAGGGCGGAACACTCACGTTTGTGATGTCGGACAAGCCTAATAAGAAGTGGGGGGCAGATGCGAGTGCGGCTCCGTTCTCATTGTCCAAGTCCGAAGGACCATGAGGCGCAATGTGGCCGGCCTTATCGGGCTGCTCGTAGCGGTAACTGGCCTTGCGCAAGAATCCAAGCAACCTCTTGGGAGCTATTGGTTCCCGAACGAATTGCTGAGTTGGTCTCCGAAGACCGATGAAGCGGCGGCATTCAATGTCTCGACGGTTCCGCTCGCCGAACGCTTCATCGAGCCAGGTGAGCCGCTCGACTATGACAAAGGCGTGCCAGGCATTACCGGTTTGTATGCCACACACCCGACCTCCAATCACCCGGCGCAGGGATTCCCTATGGTGGAGCAATACGCCTTTGCTTACTGGGCGTACCTGGACTATTTCGTGCAATGGGGTGGCTCCGCCGCTGAAGGATTGATCATCGCGCCGGTGCCAACCTGGACTGATGCGGCCCACCGCAATGGCGTACAAGTACTGGGAACTGTTTTCTTTCCGCCGAACGTCTACGGGGGTAAAGAAGCATGGGTCCGGGACTTCCTACAGCAAGACGAGCAAAGGGGCTTTCCAATCGCGGACAAGCTGATCGAGGTGGCCGCGCACTACGGCTTTGAGGGGTGGTTCATCAACCAGGAGACGCACGGAATGGGAGTCGAAGACGCTGAAGCGATGCAGCAGTTCTTGAGCTACTTTCAAAGCAAGGCTAACGGTTCATGCCAAATCATGTGGTACGACGCGATGCTGGACGATGGTCGGGTCATCTGGCAGGAGGAGCTCAACGAGCACAACGAAGACTTCTTTCAGGTAGGTGAAGAGCGCCTGTCTGATATCATGTTCCTCGACTTTGGTTGGCATGCCGTCAATCTGGAAGATACGCGGAAGCGAGCCTTGGAGCTGGGAAGAAGTCCATGGGAACTGTACGCTGGGATCGATGTCCAATCGCGAGGATACAAATCGTTTGCCCGATGGGACGACCTCTATGATGAAGAGGGGCAGTTGAAGAATACCTCCATTGCCCTTTATTGGGCCACCAGTTCCTTTGACCTGGCGGAGAGCAAGCAGCCCGAAGAAGTTTACGCCATCGATCAAAAGTTTTGGAACGGGACAGACATTGATAATCCACCCCATCCTCGGCTGAAGCGCTGGGAAGGTTTTACGAGTCATGTCCCCCCCAGGTCTACCATCAGCGACTTACCTTTTGTTACCCGTTTCAATGCCGGCTTAGGACGGTTTTACAACGTGGACGGAGAGCGGGTCTCCGACTCCGCCTGGCACAACATGAGCAACCAGGAGCTGCTCCCTCACTGGCAGTGGGACACCGATACGCTGCAAGTTCGCGCGACCCTTAGCTTCGACGCCGCCTACAATGGCGGCTCCTGTTTACAGTTTGATGTCCAACCGGAGCTGACTCAGCAGACCATTCAACTCTTCAAGACCAACTTAAGGGTGACGGCCTCCACGGAGCTGTCTGTGGTAACGAAAGGAGATGCAGGTGGAGCAAAACTTCAAGTATCCATCTCATCGGGAGAAGCAATCACGATGGACATTGAACCGAGCGGCGACTGGATGCGACAGGTTCTCCCGCTACCGAAGGAGAAGGTCGGGGCCATCGTCACCGAAATCTCGTTGGTTTTTGAGTCAGATGGCGGCGGGCCCCAGCAACTGCTGGTGGGGGAGCTGGCCATCAAGGACGGAGCTTCTAAGCCAAATCGGCTCGCCGTGGATTTGCAGTTCTTTCCGGAATCTGCAGAAGCGTTCGTCAGGCTGGAGGACATCCCCGAAGACGTGTGGTACTACGACATCTACCAGGTCCACGGCCGGACCAAGCGGCACGTTAAGCGCTTCAGATCCGCAGCCATCTATGTGGATCGATTGGCGAAGGAGAACGGCTCTTGGGGCAATTTAGAGGTGGTCCCGGTGAGCGTCGAGGGGATTGAAGGGAGGGGTTCGGTGAGGAGGTTGAAGTGAGGCAGCACGAGCTACAAGCTCGCGCTAACGAGGTGGCTGTGCAAAAAGCAGTCAAATTAACCTTTGTGTCACATTGAGCCTGACTACGTGTCCCGGTCCAAATGTCTCTTTGTGCTTCAAAAAGGGCTTCGAGAGCCTCAGCCTGACGGTCATTTTTAGCTTTTTACACAGCCCCAACGAGGTACTAGGGATACCTTTGCCTGAGAATAGGCATAGCTAGAGAACTGCAGAATCTTCAATCCTTTTTAAACAGCTGCGACATTAAACTCTGGAGGTAGCGGTTTAAAGTCCCCTTCCCTTTGTGTCCACCAAGAAGCCCTAAGACCCTAAAAACTTCCCGAAGCACCTTCCTTTATGTTAGCGCCAGGCAGCAGAGTGCCAAAACCTCACGATAAGAAGGCCAAGCGCACCACTACACCCGCATCAGGTACATTCCCCGGGACACCGGTAGCGTATCCCGGAAGCCAAACTTTTCAT
>JBCCXG010000020.1:0-20925 GCA_039191945.1 Bacteroidota bacterium | reverse complement strand
GCAAAATAAACGTGAAAGAAGCGCCCACGTATCCTGTTAGGTAATTGAAGATTTAAGACTTTGACTAACAAAGTTTAAAATTTTTTCAGTGCTTTAGCAGTCATTTTGTTTCCTCAAACAACAATAGTGACAAAAGATATCGATAATAATATCCATTTATCAAGACAGCGAATACTGTCCAAGTCACCCGAGACGCTCCACTATTTCTAAGAGCCAAGAACTGTAGACTGGCTGTTCATCGAGTTGACCCGGTGGATCCCACCAGTTTGGAAGATGTGGACTATCAAATCAATTCAACCCGGAATCATGCAATACCCTTTCGACTGCGCCGCTAAGCCTGGCCGCGCCTCGGCGGCCCCGCCTCCTCACCCAAGTCGCAGGCGGGGTACCGCTTGATTCCCTTGGTATTTAGTTGGTGGTCGGCTAGTCGCGGAAGGCTAGTCGCGGACGGCAAGTCCTCGTTTAGAAATCCTATTACATGAACCGGGTTCAAATATGTGCCTGACCTTTGATCAAAGGACGAGGGTCGTGGCAGAAGCTTAGAAGATGTGATTCACCCAATTGGCGTCAGTTTGTCCAGGATAAAATCCCATAAACGGGGGGGGTGGGAACTTCCTGTCCAAAAAAGCCTTTAATTTAGAGTCAATGCAAAGTAGCTATGAAGCCAATTGAGTTGATTGCCAGAATAATGTATGCCATACCTATGATCATGGCGGGCGTAGTGCATTTTTCAAAGTCGTCGATGGTCGCACGGATGGTCCCTAAGTACCTACCGGCCAAGGAAGTATGGGTCTACGTAACGGGTATCGGATTTATCCTGGCCAGTATTGCGATCATCATCAACAAAAAGAGTCGAATCGCAGCAATTTCCCTGGGTGTGATGCTCTTGTTGTTTGCCCTAATGATCCACTTACGCGGCTTTTTGAAGGGCGTCCCCTTGGCCTCCAGTCTGTTTCTCCGCGACATCTCCCTGGCCGGTGCATCTTTTTTCATCGCTGCCAAGTCCAAAGACTAGCTGCTAGAAGAGCTTGTAGTTTCCGCCTCGGCGAAACCTCGTGACATCGTAAGGGGGCATGGATCGACCTGTGTAGTACCTCTTCACGGAAGTCTGAAACAGCTGGTCGATGATCTCGGCATAATTGCCCGAGCCTGTCATCCTCCTACCCCATTCACTATCATTAACCTGACCACCATGCATGGCACTGATGAGGTTCCAAACCTTATTGGCTCGTTCTGGAAAGTTCTTGACCAACCAATCCTTGGTGATCTCAGCAATCTGCCCATTGAGGCGTACGATGGTATAGCCAGCAGACCGTGCGCCGGCCTTGGCCGCCGACTCTAACACTTGCGGAATCTCGTGATGATTGAGGCCGGGGATAATGGGCGCATTCATGATCCCGACCGGGATGCCGGCATCAGAAAGACGTTTGATCGCATCCAGTTTGCGGGCAGCACTGGCAGTCCTGGGCTCCATCCGCTGCCTGAGTGACTCGTCCAGTGTAGTAATGGAAAAATAGACGTGGACCAGCTGATCCTCGGCCAGGGTTTTAAGTAAATCGATATCCCTGGTAATCAAAGCATTCTTCGTGATGATACCGACCGGATTGCGATACTTCACGAAGACTTCGAGCAGTGAACGTGTGATCTTCAGCTTCTTCTCAAGCGGCTGATAGCAGTCCGTATTTCCCGAAAGCATGATCGAAGTAGGGCGCCAATTTCTATTGAGAAACTGCTTCTCTAGACGCTCAGCCGCATTCTTCTTGGCAATGATCTTCGTTTCAAAATCCAATCCCGCACTGAACCCCCAATACTCATGGGAGTTGCGCGCATAGCAGTAGATGCAACCGTGCTCGCATCCCTGGTAAGGATTGACAGAATGTACAAAAGACAAGTCAGGGCTGTCATTCTCAGAGATGATCTTCTTGGGTGTTTCATAAAAGATCTCAGTGCGTGGACGGCCAGTAAGCGCCGGTTCGTCCAAACCCTCTTCATGCTCGAAGGTGACCGATTGCTTCAAAAACCGATTAGCGACATTGATTTGCGCGCCTTTGCCTTTCATGTACTCCTCCATGGAGTAAAAATAGCTAAAGTTATTAGCTTAAATACTAATAAAATTAGTAAATCATCGAGGTATTTTGCGCGACTTGCTCAATCCCCAAGCTGTGCCCACGCCAACGATCGCACCAAACAAATGCGACTCCCAACTGATCCGCTGATCGGTGCTAAATAGGCCATACACCAATCCTCCATAAATCAAGATAACGACGAGGCTGATGAGCAGTGAACGAAAATCTCTTTTGAAGAGACCCATGGCAATCAGAAAGGCGGCCAAGGCATAAACGACTCCACTCGCGCCAATATGGTAGGAATCACGCGCCAGCAGCCAGACAAAGAAATTTGTGAATAGGTAGCACTGCAGGAAGACCTGGTTGGCAATCCTACTGTAAAAGACATAAAGTGTCACACCCAGAAACAGCATGGGAAAGGTATTGCTGATGATGTGCTGCACGCTGCCGTGAATTAGTGGAGCAGTAAGAATACCGAGTGCCCCGGAGACGGTTCTGGGCTGAATGCCTAGAAAACTCAGGTCAATGTGAAAGACAAACTCAATACTAAAGAAGAGCCACATGAGGAACAAAAACCTCAGGGGTGGAACAATACTCGCTCGTTGCAAACGCTTGGGATGTCGATTTGAGTAAAAATAAAAAAAGCCGCTCCCAAAGGACGGCTTTCTAGATTGTATTTTGAAGAGGTTCCTTAAGCCCCGATCTTCTCGGGATCATTGATCATCTTAAGGTCCATCAATGTTTGCTCCTCATAACTGACGGAGAGGTAGCCAAAAATGCCACCGGAAGCTTCCGCAATCTTTTTCGCCAGATCCTTAATGGAAGCATAGAATTTAATCGCAAAGACGCGATCAATCTTGGGCAAAATATGATTGAGCTTGCGCAACTCCTGTTCGATATCTGATGTGCGATCCTTCACATCTTCGGGTAGTTCATCGACGAACTTGTTGAATTTCGCCTCAAAACTCTCTCCTACCGCCTTGTAATACGTCACCAACTGCTCTCGCGCCCGACTTTGCTTGCTCCGTGCAACGTCTATGGCCTCTTTTCTTTCTGACTTATCAATTTTTCCGTCCGCGCCGGCGATCAGTATGGCAACGTAAATTGGGGCATTGATCATCGCCTCTATTTCGTCCGGACGCAGGTTCTCAAACTCTTCTATTTCCATATACAGCTCTGGGATTTGTACTGTAGTATCTAATTTTTGTCGCTCGAAAATATAAATAAAATCCGAATTCCGCGGTTTTGTTTCGATCAGCCGATGGGCAACCTACTGGACACTACGCTCTCTGAAGAGAATAGGTTCTTTCTTACCAAGAAATTTAGGCTGGGTACCCAGCAGTACCACTTCGAATAGTGCAACTGGTCTCGCCAAAAGCTCTCTGGCTAGCAACCTCAGCGGAACATTGCCGGGAGTTTGCGCCGCAAAACCAACCGCTTCTATGCCGTGGTAATGGGCAATGAAAAGCGCCCTGGGCAAGTGAAACGACTGACTCACGATAATGATGCTGTCCTGCCCAAAGATCGCTTTGGCCCTGACCACCGAATCCAACGTCCTAAAGCCTGCGTAGTCGAGGGTCATGTCTTCATACGCTACATGCACGTCGCTGAGCGCCCTTTGTAGCTCTATGGGTTCGTTGTATTCCTTTTGGCTATTGTCACCGCTCAGCAAAAGATGACTGACCACCCGATCATGATACAGTGCAGCGGAGGCGTCTACTCTGCCAGAAAAAAATTCATTTTGACTACCTGCTCGGGTCCAACGACTGGTCCCCAAGGTAAGCGCTACAGGATATCCCTCATCCAACTCTGTCATCTCCTGGTAGATCGATGAGCGATAGGTCATGTACATCCAGCCGTTGATCAAGAGAATGGCAGCTACCACAAGTAAGAAAGACCAGGAGAACAGCTTTAGTAGTTTTCGCATTGAGGTCAGGTCACTGCTTCAAGTTTGCCAACACAATTTCGCTATTTTTCACAACGGCCTTGTACCATTCAAGTTTCAATTCTCTCTTTTCTTCTTCGGATAGCCCCCACGGCCGCTTGCTTAGTAGCAGATTTCTCATCAGATCATTCATGACGATGGCCACGCTCACGGACAGGTTGTAGCTCTCGGTAAACCCTCTCATGGGGATCTTTATCCTGCGTTTGGCGCGCCTCAGCGTCTTGTCGCTTACGCCAACGTCCTCATTGCCAAAACAGATCGCTGTCTTCTGCGTGAGGTCAAAGTACTGAGGATCTTCCGCATCGTCATCGACCGTGGTCGCTACGATCTCATAACCTCTTTCTTCCAGCCACTCCACGCACCCGACGCTCTCCTCAGGCTCGTACTCGCGATGGTGATGCAAGGTCAACCACTTAGAAGCACCTCGCAAGACGTAGGGATTCACTTCGTAGATGTTCTTTCGCTCGATGGTATGGACATCCTGTATGCCCAGACACTCGCAGGTCCGCAATACGGCACTTGCATTGTGCGGTTTGTGGATGTCCTCCAGCACGACGGTAAGAAATCTCGTCCGGTGAGCCATCACCCGCTCGATCAACTGTTTTTTATTCTCGGTTACAAAAGGTTCGAGTATCTCTATTTGCCGCTGAATGGACATGCCTCATCACTTGTCGTCTGGCTCCTCACCTCCTTTGAACAAGCCAAGCTGCTGGTCATCTTCTTTTTCCACCTCATCTTTCACTGCCTTTTTGAGCGCATCAATGGTTGCATCAGAGGAGTCCCTGTTTTCCTGAGGTTCGGTCTTCTCCGCACTTACTTCCTCGACTTTGACCACGGATTGCACGGGCAGCTTATTGCCCATTGCCTTCCAGCCTTTCACGTCGATAAGCTCCTCTAGTGCGTAGGATTCGTGCTCGCGTTTGTTCTTTACCCGGTAGGTCACATCCACCTTAGAAGCCTTGCTCATCGTGGCGAACAGGAGCTTTGACCCTTTAGCATCGGATATGAAGGGAAAGCGTTTGTTCATGGTCGTCGTCTCTACCAGGAATCGCTTCACGTAGCAAACCTTACTACCCCCGTCGTAGTGAATGGCCGAAACGGCATGATCCGGTCTGAACATGGCCAGGGTCAGCACCTGTCCGGGGTCATACCTATTGGTCAGCTCGAAGCTGGTCAGTTCGTAGCTGCCTTCCTTGTAAAAGACGATGACACTATCCTCTGCCTTGAAATTGCCGAGGTAAAGGCCTCGCTCCTCCGCATTGAGGCGGCCGACCACTGCATCGTACCATATATCCAGCCCCCCCAGTGTGGAGACTCCTGCGGTTTTCAATTGGATCTTTCGGACGGGGTATCGGGTCAAAATGTTGCCTCCGGCGGAGCGCCCCTTGATGTCGAGGTCCGCAAAGTCAAAGTCAAACGTCTTTTTGCGAGCGGAACTGGCCGCGGTCAAATACACGCTGATCACCTCAGCCTCGCCATTGGGGTTGGCCGTGAAGTAGAGCACCTTCGACCCCTTGGACCCCTTGGTCAGGTCGTACTCTTTGTCCCTGGTGATGGCGGTGACCGCAAATCGCTTCGCCATCGAACGACCGGTCTTTGCATCCAGGTAAACCAGGTTATAGATCATTCTGTCATCGCCCTTCTTGAATACACCCGCATAGAGGATGTTTTTTCCAACGAAGACCTTGTCTTGAATCCTGGTGACCACGCAGACACCATCCTTCCGAAAGACGATAATATCGTCAATATCCGAGCAGTCCGTGACAAACTCGTCTTTTTTCAACCCATAACCAATGAAGCCGTCTTTGCGGTTGACGTACAACTTCGCATTGTTGGCCGCTACGACGGTCGCGGCGATCGTATCAAAGTTGGCGATCTCCGTCTTGCGCTCTCGACCCTTACCGTACTTGTCAAGCAGGTTCTGATACCACTGGATCGTATAGTCAATGAGATTGGCCAGGTGGTGCTCCGTCTCCTTCAAATCCTCCTCCAGCTTACGCATCATCTCATCCGCCTTGAAAGAATCAAAGCGAGAAATTCTCTTGATCTTTATTTCGGTCAGCCGAATGATATCATCACGTACGATTTCGCGGTAAAACTGCGGTTTGAATGGCTCCAAACCCTGGTCGATCGTCTCAATGACGGCTTCCCATGTCTCGCACTCCTCGATGTCACGGTAGATCCGGTTTTCGATAAATATCTTCTCCAGAGATGAGAAGAGGATCTTCTCTAAAAGCTCCCTCTTTCTGATCTCTAACTCCTGTCGCAACAGATCTACCGTCTGATCTACAGACTGCTTCAGTATATCTGAGACCGTCATGAAGCGAGGCTTGTCCTCGACAATGACGCAGGCGTTCGTTGAAATGGAGACTTCGCAATCGGTGAAGGCGTAAAGCGCGTCGATCGTAATATCGGGTGAGGTACCTGGTGCTAGCTTGATCTGTATCTCGATGTCCTTGGCCGTATTGTCTATGACCTGTTTGATCTTGATTTTGCCCTTGTCGTTGGCCTTGATAATAGATTCGATCAGCGAGGTCGTGGTTGTAGCATAGGGTATGTCTTTGATGACCAGCGTATGCTTATCGAGCTCTTCAATTTTGGCCCGGACCCGAACTTTGCCCCCACGTTGGCCATCATTGTAGTCGGATACGTCAATCTTCCCACCGGTAAGGAAATCGGGATATAGTTTCGTCTTTTTTCCCTTGAGCAAGTCCATTGCCGCCTTGAGGATCTCGCAAAAGTTGTGCGGGAGCATTTTCGTCGATAGACCTACAGCAATGCCTTCGACACCCTGGGCCAGCAGCAAGGGGAACTTGACTGGAAAAGTAACGGGCTCTTTCTTACGGCCATCGTAAGAGAGCTGCCACTCGGTGGTCTGCGGATTATAGACGACCTCAAGCGCAAACTTTGACAGCCGAGCCTCGATGTATCGCGCGGCTGCCGCACTGTCGCCCGTGCGCACATCCCCCCAATTGCCCTGCATATCAATCAACAAGTCCTTTTGGCCAAGATTCACAATGGCATCAGAGATAGAAGCATCCCCATGCGGGTGGAATTGCATGGTGCTACCGATGATGTTGGCCACCTTGTTGTATCGACCATCATCCATCTCCTTCATGGCGTGAAGGATACGTCTTTGCACCGGTTTTAGCCCATCATTGATGGCCGGGACGGCCCGCTCCAGAATGACGTAAGAGGCATAGTCCAAGAACCAGTTTTCGTACATGCCAGAGACCGGCAGTACTTCCTGTATCTCCTCTTCTTCTGAATAATCTTCCATTACTTACAATATTCTCAATAGAAATTCGCTCGTCTAATGGCTGCTCATCAAGCCTCGACTTCCTCATCGACCTTCGGCTCCTCTTGCACCAGATCTTTTTCGACCCTGAGTTTGTCAATGATAAACTGCTGTCGGTCAGGGGTATTCTTTCCCATGTAAAAACCGAGCAAATCCTTGATCTTCGTCTCTTTTTGAAGAATCACTGGCTCCAGCCGAATGTCCTCGCCAATAAAGCCTGCAAACTCATCTGGAGAGATCTCCCCCAACCCCTTGAATCGAGTGATCTCGGGCTTAGCTCCCAATTTTGCGATAGCGCGTTGCTTCTCCTCCTCACTGTAGCAATAATGTGTCTCTTTCTTATTCCGCACTCGAAAGAGAGGCGTCTCCAAGATGAAGACGTGACCATTTCTCACGAGCTCTGGAAAGAACTGCAGAAAGTAGGTCAACAATAGCAATCGGATGTGCATCCCATCTACATCCGCATCCGTTGCGATCACAATCTTTCGGTATCGCAGCCCTTCCAGCCCATCCTCAATGTTCAGGGCATGCTGTAGGAGGTTGAACTCTTCGTTTTCGTAGACCACCTTCTTGGTGTGTCCAAAACAGTTGAAGGGCTTGCCACGTAAGCTGAATACAGCCTGGATCTGCACGTCCCTAGACTTGGTGATCGATCCGCTAGCGGAGTCGCCCTCGGTGATGAAGATCATACTTTGATCTTTCAGCTCGTCAGATACGCGCTTCGAATCATTGAAGTGGACGCGACAATCTCGTAGTTTCTTATTGTGCAGGTTGGCCTTCTTGGCCCGCTCGTTGGCCAATTTTTTGATTCCCGCAATTTCCTTGCGCTCCCTTTCGGACTGGATGATACGCTTCAGCAGCGCATCGGCCGCTTCCTGATTGCGATGCAAGTAGTTGTCGAGGTTGGTCTTGATGAAATCATTGATAAAGGTCCTCATCGTGGGGCCCTCTGGTGCCACATTTTGAGAACCGAGTTTTGTTTTCGTCTGACTCTCAAAAACGGGTTCCTGTACCCGTACCGCCACTGCGGCCACGATGCTTGCACGGATGTCGGAAGCGTCGAAGTCCTTTTTATAAAAGTCCCTGACGGTTTTCACTACCGCTTCCCGAAAAGCCGCCAAGTGCGTCCCTCCTTGTGTCGTATTCTGTCCATTGACGAATGAATAATATTCCTCACCGTATTGATTGGCATGTGTCATCGCCACTTCGATGTCATTCCCCTTGAGATGAATGATCGGATAGCGCAGACTCTCTTCATCTGATTTACGCTTGAGCAGATCGAGCAATCCATTCTCCGAATGGTACTTCTTACTATTGAGATTAATGGTCAATCCCGCATTGAGGAAGCAATAGTTCCAAATGAGGTCCTCGAGGTAGTCGGGGATATAATGGAAGTGCTTGAATATCGTGCCATCAGGCTCGAACGCAACCAGGGTCCCATTGCGGTCGTCGCTCTTGGCCACCTTGGCGTCATTGGTGATCTCACCCCGTTGAAACTCCGCCAACTTTGTTTGGCCCTCTCGGAAAGACTGCACTTTGAAATAGTTGGACAGCGCATTGACTGCCTTCGTTCCTACCCCATTGAGGCCTACCGACTTCTGGAAGGCCCCAGAGTCGTACTTTCCTCCCGTGTTGATCTTAGAGACGCAGTCCACCACCTTGCCCAAAGGAATCCCCCGTCCGTAATCCCGGACCTCCACCCGGTGCTCCGTAATCTTGATATTGATGGTTTTGCCAAAACCCATCATGTGCTCATCAATACAGTTGTCGATCACTTCCTTCACCAGGACATAGATACCATCATCATAAGAGGAGCCATCACCGAGCTTACCGATGTACATACCCGGTCGCAATCGGATATGCTCTTTCCAGTCGAGTGATTTGATACTATCCTCAGTGTATTGTACTGACGGTGCGGACATAGACGCTTTGGGCTTTAAAAAAGTCTGACTTACGCAATTTTAAATCTTGAAATTATACAAAATAGCGTTGACAACCGAGAAAGTTTTTCCACACCCCCTTCAGTATCTGTTTACTTGAAATTTATAAATAATTGATTTTCTGCACTTTTTGATCAAGTGATAGCACGTCGTAAAAGTGCAATATCTACCGAAGGCAACCTAAGTCCCCACGCATATTTGGCATATCCTTTGTACTCAGAGACTCAAGCACTTACTACCTGTCACACATGAAATCATTGCTCACCGCCATCCCCTTTTTTACCCTCCTTATCGCCTATGGCCAAGTGGGTGAAGTCAAAGAAAGGGCTCGTGATTTTAAACAAGTGGGAAGAAGCGGCTCTTCTGAAAGCAGGAGCTCCTCAGGAGGATCGGATGGGTTTAGCGAATTGTTCATCGCGGAGGCGGCGTGGGCCGTCCTGCAACTTCCCATTGAAGGACTGATCCAGGGTCAAACCTACCAACTGCAAAGGCGCCATGATGAACCATGGAGGATAAGCCTGGAAATGTCGGTCACCGGCGGCTTCGACCCAGGTAAAGAGGTCACCTTGCTAGCGCCCACTGTTCGAGGGAACTGGGGCCTTTTCTCAACACAACTCCGGTACAACCGTGTTTTTGACCAGACGGGTACGCTGAGTACCTGGGACTGGCAGATTCTACAATTCAATATTGCAAATACAGAGCATGTAAGGCTCGTCGGAGGGGTAGGTTTTTCACACGAGGTGGAGATCGACCAGCGCCACTTCGAAGGTCTCGGGGAATTGTCAGTATTCCTGGCTGATCGTAAATTCGTGCCCACGGCGATTTTTCGCTGGTCAGGCAACGGTGTACCCAGAAAAGACTTCTCGGCGTTGGTATCGTATCGACCGCATGGCCATCGCGATGGACCAACAACCAGCTTCGAGTTTGGCTACCAGCACCAAAACTGGTACGGCATTCAATTCAACTTTATCCGAATGGGATTGGGCATTATCCTTCGGTAGGAACGCCCTTGGCCTTGAAGACCAGGTAGAGCAACCCGCCAATCCAGGTGAGCACGATGATCGGGCCCAAGAAGTTGAGATAGGCGTAGCTGGAAGGCGATACGTCGACAGAATTGTTGATGACACCAATGAAGCCTACCAATAGCGTGATATAGACATTCAAGACAGGGCTACCGGCCTTCAACCAAGCGAAGAGGTTTTCGCTTACCCGCCTGAGGGACTTCTCCAGGGTCCGGGTGATCACCACAAATACTATATTGACGATCAGAAAAAGTGAAGCGGTGCCATAGAAGAAGGTCGCTCGGTCCACCTGCAGGTCTCCCTCGGGTAGCAACTGAACCTTGACGGGTAGGTAGGCATAGATCATGCCTAGTATGCCAAGAAACAGGACAATGGAGAAAAATCTGACAACACCGACAACCTTTGCCATGAGTATTTGATTATTTAGAGCAAAATTACCTCTTGATTGTGAGTTCACAACCTTTCCGTACTGTGCTTGGTAACCGTCCATATAAATGGAAAGTTATCGGCCTGTTGTTCTCCCTTTTCCTGGCAGGATGCTACTCAGCACCTAGCATCGAAGGGTTCGATGCTGACCGCTGGAAGGAGTCCCTCGCCAACTGCGACGGTTACAGACTCCAAGGCGTTGCGCTGCTCCTCGACCAAGTGGATATTATGAAAGGGTCAGGGCAGAACAGCATCCACGAGTTGCTTGGCAAACCTACGCGGCATGAGCTCTACAACCGGAACCAGAAGTTTTTCTACTATGACCTTACGTGCCCCGATGTAGAGCCGGGGGAGCAGCTACTGATCCGCTTCGATGCGCTGGGCAACTTACGGGAGATCAGCAAAGAGTTCAAACCGTAGCGTCATTCGAAGCGGAGTGCTTCGATCGGATCTAATCGCGAGGCTTTTCTCGCGGGAAGATAGCCCGACCCCAAGCCCACCAGGGAGCCCACGATGAGACCAAAGAAGATCCAAGCCCAGGGAACCACGAAGGGGGAATCAAACACAGTCGTAGACAATAAGTTGCCTACAAGCAATCCAAACAGGATGCCAGTGACCCCTCCCAACTGACAGATTACAATGGCCTCAATCAGGAATTGCCGCCGAATCTTCAAAGGTGTGGCACCCAGTGCTTTACGTACCCCTATCTCTCGTGTACGCTCCGTCACGGAGACCAACATGATGTTCATGAGCGCAATCGAGGCACCCAATAAGGTGATGAAACCTATGCCGAAACCAGCCGATCGCAAATAGGTAATGATTTCACCCAGCCGCTCCGCGAGCGATTTGCTTACGGGTACTTCAAACGAATTCTCCTCGCCGATCCGGTCTGCTCGGATGCGCCGCATCAATCCGGTAGCCACACCCACGGCATAGTCTACCTCTGTCGGATCGGGTACGGCCACCGTCGCCTCGTAGCGCAACTGCCGATCACCCGCCATGCGCCGTGCGGTCTCGATGGGCACCATCACCGTGCGATCTACAGAGGTGTTGCCCGTGGCACCTCCCTCCTCTCCGAGCGTACCAACTACTTTTAACCTTGCACCTTGTGTCACCAGATAGCTACCGACCGGACTTTCGTAGTCCTCGAACAACTCATCTTGGACCTGACTGCCGATCATGCAAACAAAGACACCATTTTGGCACTCGCCGAGAGAAAAGGTTCGTCCCTGTTTGATATCATACCCCTCCACCACGAGGAAGTCCTCGTCGCCTCCCCGGATCGTAAGATTGGGATTGGTCACTTTGTTGCCTCGCTTCACCTCAGCCACGCCGGTTACCCATGTATTGAGGCTTACCGTCCCTGGACCGGTGTACTTGTTTTTGAAGATCGTGAGGTCCCCATAAGTCAAGGGTTTGTAGGCTTTGGATTTGGTGCCATCCCTGCTGTTGCGATCGGCACGCCGACTTTCGATATCGAATGTATTCGCCCCGAGGTTCGAAAAACTACTTGTGATAGAGGCCTGAATGCCATCTACCACCGTGAGACTACCCACCAATGAAGTGATACCAAAGGCGATGATCAGCGCCGTCAGAATTGTCCTGAGTTTGTTGGCTTTGATCGATTTTAAGCCTTCCTTTACGTTTTCCCGGAGATCCACACGTCAAAGGTAGCAGGAGAAAGGCAATGAGCGCTGACTTGTGCATGATATTCATATCATTCTCTTTTGATTTCCGTTGAATTACTACTTATCTTATTTCGTGAATATTTGATCGTATGAAGACATTGCGAAGCTTGGGCATATTGGCGGTTGTTCTATTTTTTTCATGGCAGGCAAAGGCCGCTTACCTGCTGATCCCGATGGACGAGACGCAAAGCAACCATCTCAAAGCCTACGGTATCGCTTACTGGACTTTGGAGAAGGAAGTAAATGTCGACTGGCTGCTCAACTTCCGAGGTGGAAGCTTCATGATCAAACACTTGCAACAGATCGAAAATGAGCTGATCATCCGCAATGTATCTTACCTGGTCATCTCCGACGCTGAGGCCAATCAAATCCTCAACGAAATTGGCAGTCCGTCCTCTAATATGGACGTGATGAAACTGGAAAAATATCCCAAAATCGCCGTCTATTCGCCAAAAAGTAAGCAACCCTGGGACGACGCGGTCACGCTCGTGTTGACCTACGCCGAGATCCCTTATGATGTCATCTTTGACGATGAAGTGATGTACAATGAGCTACCAAAATACGACTGGCTCCACTTACACCACGAAGACTTTACCGGTCAGTATGGCCGCTTTTACCGCAACTACCGTCACCTGCCCTGGTACCAGCAGCAAAAGAAAGAATATGAAGAGTCGGCCCGTAAGCACGGCTTCTCAAAAGTGTCGCATTTGAAGTTGGGGATCGTGCAGCGCATCAAGACCTACGTGGCGAGTGGTGGGTTCCTCTTTGCCATGTGCTCCGCTACGGATACCTACGACATCGCACTGGCGGCAGAGGGCGTAGACATCTGCGACGTGATGTTTGACGGTGATCCCGCAGACCCTCGCGCCCAGCAGAAACTCGACTACGACAAGACCATGGCTTTTGAAAACTTCACGATCGAACGCAATCCGTTTGAGTATGAGTTTTCCAACATCGACAATCAACCGCAGGAGCGCGGCCTTCGCGAAGAGCGAGACTATTTCAACTTGTTTGAGTTTTCAGCGAAATGGGATCCGGTGCCTACCATGTTGACCCAGAATCATGAGAAGATCATCAAAGGATTTATGGGACAGACCACCGGTTTCAAAAAGGATCTCATCAAGGGCGACGTATTGCTGATGGGCGAGACGAAGTCAATCGGTGAGGCCAAATACATTCACGGCATCCTTGGTAAAGGTTTCTGGACGTTTTATGGCGGGCATGACCCGGAAGACTATCAGCACTTCGTGAGCGAGGAGCCAACAGACCTCAACCTGCATCCCAACTCTCCCGGCTATCGACTGATTCTGAATAACATCCTCTTCCCTGCTGCAAAGAAGAAGAAGCAAAAGACGTGACTAAGTTGATAAGTTGAGGAGTTGATAGGTTTATAAGTATTTGGTTCGCACGGGCTTTCGCAGCGGCCAACACGCGTAGCCACCTCGCGCCGGCGCCAGCCATCAGCCCCTCGACCCAGCGCACGTGCATGCCTTGTCTGGCCCTTCGGCTTGCGGCCTTTTTTAGTTGATACTAGTATGGTTGATCCGTGTGAATTCCCTTGTTTCCGGGGAAAGTGAATTCAAAAACTAAGAATTCCGAACTCAAAACTGCATCAGTGCATCCTGTCCCCTCTCACTTCCAGGGTCTCGAGGATTTCGGCTTCCGCTTTTAAGAACTCCGCCCATCGCTCCATCACATAATCCTCCGGCATGTAAGTCTTGGCCAGCTCAAGGAAATTGTGGTAGTGGCCGGCCTCCGAGACCATGAGTTCGTAATAGAAGGTCTGTAGCTCCTCATCCGCAATGTTCTTCCATAACAGCTTGAAGCGCTCGCAACTTCGTGCCTCGATCAGTGCATTCATCAATAGCTTCTCCACAAGCTGCTGCTCACGGCTGCCTCCTTTTTTGAGGATGCTGGACAGTCGAATGACATATTCGTCTTTGCGTTGCTTACCGAGTTCAAAGCCGCGCTTTCTCAATTGCTCGATCACCCGCTCGAAGTGTGCCCACTCCTCCGCTACGACCGGCGTGAGCATGTCCACCAGCTCGGACTTGTCTGGATACTGGACGATCAGGGAGATGCAAGAGGAAGCGGCCTTTTGCTCACAATAGGCATGATCCACCAAAATGTCCTCGATTTGCTTCTCGGCAATGTTGGTCCATCGAGGGTCTGTAGGCAACTTGAGCCCGAGTGTTGTCTTCTGTTGTTCCATCCGATCAATCGAAAAATAGCCACCGCACACCTAAATCAAACACCCGAGGCTGACCTGGGTACAGCGGCGTGACCATGTACCCAGAGTTTGCCGATTGGTTGGCGTGCGTGATTTTAACGAAGGCAAAGATCTTATCAATTCTCATATTTAGGAATACATCCACGGCGAACACGGACAAGAATTCATTGAAGTCAAAATCATCTTGCAAATGGAACTGCTGGGTGACGGGATCGTAGTCATTGGCAGCGTAGGCGGATCTGCTATGTACATTGAGACCGATCTCAACGGGCACCGACTGCTGAAAGATGTTGCCACGCCAGTAGTGCCTCCCATTGTAGAAAAACTCGGGCACTGGAATGAGTGATCTGGCATCACCGGCTACGGTCGTGTAAAACACCTGGTTCTCAAAATGAAAGGCGCTGCCTCGCTCCCTGTTGGTGGACAGTGTCAGGTTGAGATCCCCTCCAAAACGGCTGACCAGCGCCGCGCCGGTGGCTTGCCTCGCGGTCTTGGACTGATCGAAGTAGATGAATTCATCCAAATTGGTGAGCCGCACCGTGGGCACGAAAGAGAGCGGCCCGAGGCGTAGCTTCAGTCCACCAAAAAGCTCGTTCGTAAAGCCAGCATCTAACCGATTGCGCCATTCATTGTGATTGCCAAAGTATCGATCCGCCAAGTAGCTGGGCTTGTACCTCATCGAAGTGAAGGACGCAAACAACAAATCACTGTCGAGCGAACCCTTGAACATGAGCTCACCGGTGGCCATCAACTCCGCCTCACCCTGCACACTGAAAGACTTCCAATCCAGCCGAGTCAAACCACCGATGTAGTTCTCGCCCTCCGCCGCTGGATCAAAGAATATGTAGTCAAAGTCAATATCTCGTCTCCGGGCATAAAATCGATAAAAAACAGACGCAATGGTCCCCTTGAGACCGACTTCGTTAGTGAGCTCACGAAACTCATATTTCTCCTGCGTACTGTCTTCATCAAAGAGGAATCGGTCGTAAAATTCGCTGTAGCTCAGGGCCGCACCGCTCTCCAAATGGTCCTCATACGTTTGTCGCTGTCGAAATCGGTCAAACTGATGATACACCTGAAACTGCTTGAAGAGCGCATACTCATGGTACAGGTGTACGTTGCTGTAATTGATCCCTCCTACGGCGTCTTGCAGTCGTATCGGAGAATCCAGGTATCGAAAGAATTCAAACTCTAAGGGATCATCAGATTCGACAAATACGCCACCGGTCTCGTCGGTATTTTGGTCTCGGGCCGTGAAGTTGAAGAGTAGCTTGTACGGCTGCTCCGGATGCTCATAATAGGTGTAAATGTCGTAGCCCGTCCCGATAGAGTTTCGGTCTCCCTGCGTCTGCTCCGCTCCAATCTGCTTATCGGACGCCATCCGCTGCAGGTCAAATCCCGCATTCCAAGTCGGGCTGATATTGACCGAGTAAGACAGGTCAAAGGTGGATCTTCCTCGTCCCCCAAACACAGCCTTTGCATCGATGAAGGGAGACTTGGTATTGTAGTACTTGAGTTGACTCGGGAACGTGAAGAGATAGTCGTAGGTATGTAATCCGGAGCGCTTGCCGATGGTAGTGGGCAGCTCAGGGAATATGGGTGCCATGGCTGTCCCATTGTTTCCCAAATTCTGGTAGAAACGACCCATCTGATCGTAATACCTCCAGTTTTCGAGTTCGAACAGGGTGGTATCAATACTCCGCTCCTGCTCTGTATTGTTCTTTAGGTCGCTCTCATAGATGTAATACAGGGTACTCGGCCCGTAAACCAAGGTGGTGGAGTCATCAGTGATCTGACCAGACAGAGTGAAACATACCAATGCCAGCGCTAGGGCTAGTGATCCTCGAAAAAGCACGCGCAAAACTAATTATCTTTCCCCTCCTCCGACAGCTCCCGATCGTAATCCACAAAACTTCGTTCAATCATGGTCAACAGTAGGTCCTCACCGCGCAGGAAGCGCACTTTTATGGGAACGTAGAAACAACCGAAATCTTGAAGCTCTCGAAACATTTCTAGTTTGACGGCATCTTTTTCGGTGGTGAGTAGACCGACTTCCGGGCTCAAGAACTGACGGATGCGGCGTACGTCCCTGGCGGTGTAGCGATGATGGTCCGGAAATGCCATGAAATGTACGAGCTGATGATGATGTTCGCACCAGTGCCGAAAGTCACTACTAGAGGCCAAGCCTGCAACCGCCACAAATGCCCCGGGAACTCGTGGGACCGCATCGAAGATAGGTGTGATCGACCCGTAGTCCACGGCTGTATACAAGGTGGACGATTTTGCGTAATGGGCGATTTCTTCGTCGCAGGAAGACATCTCCCTGTCCGTCAATTTCGGCGGGCACTTGGTCACAGCAATGAGGTCCGCCCTTTGCGCATTGGCTCTCCGCTCCCGAAGTCGCCCGGAAGGCATCACAAAATCACGAAAAAAAGGGCGATTCCAGTGAGTCAATAGTAGGTTTAGCGTCGGCGTCACAGATCGGTGCTGGAATGCATCATCAAGTAAGATCACGTCGTTGCCAGGTTGCTCGGCCAGTATCCAGGGAATAGCCCAGGCTCGCTCCTCTGCAACCGCCACCATTACACCTTGATCGCGGTACCTTTTCCAATACATAAAGGACTCATCACCAAGGGTTTTTGCAGTGTCATCTTCCGTCGCCATTCGCAGGCCCCTAGTACTTCGACGATACCCACGACTCAGGATAGCGACCTGCTTGTCTTGCGACAGAAAGTGATCCGCCAGGTACATGACCATGGGCGTCTTTCCCGTCCCACCTACCGCCAGGTTGCCGACGCCGATTACATTGGCCTCAAAGTCGAAAGACGGTGTGGACTCGATATTGAAGAGATGGTTTCGAAATCGGGTGATCCCATCCCATAGAATTGCTAGAGGAAATAAAATAACTTGCCACCAAACCATAGCGCTATGACGGTCAAAGATATCTTAAAGGAACTGGAATCCTGGGCACCACCGGTCTACCAGGAGTCCTATGATAATTCCGGTCTGCTGGTGGGCGATCAGCAAACTACAGTCTCCCAAGTACTGGTCACCCTTGATGTCACGATGGAGGTCATCCAGGAGGCCATCGCCACCGGGTCCAACTTGATCGTCGCTCATCATCCGCTGATCTTTGGGGGCCTGAAGCGACTCACCGGCAGTCACTGGGTACAGCAGTGCGTAATCGAAGCCATCAAACACGATCTGTGCATCTACGCCATCCATACCAACCTCGACAACGTGCACAATGGGGTGAATTGGAAGATCGCACAGAAGATCGGCCTGGAAAATGTTCGCGTGCTGGCACCCAAAAGCGATACCCTCAGCAAGCTCATCACATTCGTACCTCAGGAAAGCACGGAGAAGGTACTGGCCGCCCTTTACGAACAAGGCGTGGGAGAAATTGGCAACTATGACCATTGCAGCTTCCAAGTCACTGGCCAGGGCACCTTTCGTCCCAATGCACAGGCGAATCCGACGGTCGGTCAAAACCATGTGGACGAGCAGGTCACGGAGCAACGATTGGAGGTACTGTTCGCCTCTCACAGACAACAGGCTGTTATTCAAGCCCTTCATGCCGCCCACCCCTACGAAGAAGTGGCCTATTACGTGCAAGCCCTGACGAATACTAATCAGGAAATCGGTAGCGGCGCCATTGGGAATCTGCCCGCTGCCATGGATGCCCAAAGGTTTCTCCAGGCGCTGAAAGAGCGGCTCAATCTCGACGTTATCAGGCATACCGCTTTGGTGCGCAAAAGAGTAGAAACCGTCGCACTATGCGGCGGATCTGGTAGCTTCCTGCTCAAAAAAGCCAGGCAAGCTGGGGCGGACGCCTTTGTAAGCGCAGATTTCAAGTATCATGACTTCTTTGAAGCCGAAAAGGACATCATCGTCGCAGATGTCGGCCACTACGAGAGTGAAGTGTTTACAAAGGATTTGATTGCTGATCGTTTAAAGGAAAAATTCGCTAATATTGCAGTTCGTTTGTCAGAGGTGCATACGAATCCCATAAAATACTTATAGATTTTTAATGGAAAATACCGTAGCGAAGAAGCTCGAGGCTCTCGTAAAACTCCAATCTACAGACTCAGAATTAGACGAAATAAAAAAGATACGAGGGGCTTTGCCCGACGAGGTCATGGACCTGGAGGATGAGATCGCCGGCTATCAGACAAGGGTCGACAAGCAAAATCAAGAACTTAAAGAAATAGAAGACAACATATCTGCCAATCGTACCGCAATCAAGGACGCCGAAAAGCTCATCCAGAAGTACGAAGACCAGCAGATGAATGTCCGAAACAACCGGGAGTACGACGCCATCACCAAAGAGATCGAGCTCCAGAAGCTTGAGATTCAGATTCTCGAAAAGCGCATCAAAGAGGGCTACGAAAAGATCGAATCCAAGAAAGAGGAAATCGAAGGCACCCGAGGGACTTTGGACGAACGAACCAAAGATCTGGATAGCAAAAAGAGTGAACTGGAGACGATCACGAAGGAGTCAGAAGAGGACGAGAAGAAGCTACAAAAAACGCGTGCAGCCGCGGCGAAGAACGTTGAAGATCGCTTGTTGAAGTCGTACGAAAAAGTGCGTAACAACATGCGAAATGGTTTGGCGGTAGTACCTGTCAGACGAGGTGCTTGTGGTGGTTGTTTTAACATCGTCCCTCCCCAAAAACAAGCTGAGATTCGAGAGAAGAAGAAGATCATCGTTTGCGAGCACTGCGGCAGGATCCTAGCTAACGTGGAGGATGAAATCGTCGAAGAGGTCAAGCCTAAGCGCAGAACCAAGCGATCGGCGAGCTAAACGAGGAGTTTCAGGTTCCGAGTTTCAGGTTTCAAGTTTTATGTTCCATGTTCCGAGTTCCGGGTTTCAGCTATTCACCCAATAGACGCTACTTACGGGTGTGTCCATGATACAACAATTGTTTAGAAATATCCGAAGTATGCTTTGAAAACGGATAACGTCAATTAGAACTCGAAACTTGAGACTTCGAACATGGAACGTTATCGTACTCCCAACTCCGGGTGCTTTCCTTTCATCGTTCGGAAGTAAGCCATCATTTTTTCGATGTCGGTATCGACGTCCCCCGATGGATCAAAGGGATCCACAAACTCCACAATCTTTCGTTCATAATCGAAACCAGCCATCACAATGGGCACTTTCGCTTCCACCGCCACCCAATAGAAGCCCGTCCTCCATTTCGGCACATATGACCTTGTACCTTCTGGCGTAATGGTCATGATAAATCGCTCCTCCTTCTCAAAGACCTCCACGATCTGATCAACCAGCTTCGTGTGCTTCGAGCGGTTGACCGCATAACCACCTATGCTCTTCAAAAACCAGCCCACCACGGGGATCTTGAACAGGGAATTCTTGGCGAGGAAGCGTGGCTCGAAGCCCGGATACATATACTTGATGGGCAGTCCTACAAAAAAGTCAATGTTACTTGTGTGGGGAGCAACCACAATTACGTATTTATCGAGGTCAGGTGGCCTACCCACTACCTTCCAACCAAAGGCATGGAATATCCACGTGAAGAAGGCCCTCCTCATGACTCGAGGTAAACGCCCATCTGGCCAAACTTCTCGATGCGCTCAGTGATGCGCTGCTCAGCGTCCATCGCAGCCAGTTCTTTGTGTTCCTTTTTCAGTCTCTTTTTTAGCGTCGTTGCAGTGGCTTTGAAATCCGTATGAGCCCCACCTAAAGGCTCTGGGATGACCCCATCGATCAGCTTGTGCTTCAGCATATCAGAGGCCGTCAATTTCAAGGCCTCCGCGGCCTGCTCCTTGAAATCCCAACTTCTCCACAAGATGCTGGAGCAAGACTCGGGAGAGATTACGGAGTACCAAGTGTTCTCCATCATGAGGACACGGTCACCAATCGCGATACCTAAGGCACCTCCGGAGGCTCCCTCCCCTACGACGATGCAAATCACGGGTACGCTCAAAGTAAACATCTCCTTGAGGTTACGCGCTATGGCCTCCCCCTGCCCCCGCTGCTCCGCTTCGATGCCAGGAAATGCACCTGGGGTATCGATGAAGGTCACGATAGGTTTCTGGAACTTATCGGCGATTTTCATGAGTCGCAGTGCTTTGCGATAGCCATCGGGGTTGGCCATCCCAAAGTTGCGCATTTGGCGCTGTTTGGTATTGCGGCCCTTTTGCTGCCCGATGAGCATGTAGGTCTGGCCGTCGATGCTGCCGAATCCACCGACCATCGCCTTGTCGTCGCTTACCGCTCGGTCTCCGTGTAATTCGATGAAATCGTCGGTCAGCTCATAGATGTAATCCAGGGTATACGGTCGTTCAG
>JBCCXG010000019.1:0-21147 GCA_039191945.1 Bacteroidota bacterium | reverse complement strand
GTTTGTGACCGAGGGGAGACCCCAAAAGGATGTGGACAAACTCACCACCTACATGGTGATTGCGACCATTGTTGGTGCCCGCCTCGGGCACTGCCTGTTTTACAATCCCTCTTATTATCTATCCAACCCCATTGAAATTTTGAAAATCTGGGAAGGGGGACTAGCCAGCCACGGAGCAACCATCGGTATTCTGATCGCCATCTGGCTCTTCGTCAGGAATACGGAGGGGTATACCTGGCTTTGGGTACTGGATCGGTTGGTCATCGTTGTGGCGCTGACCGGCGCGATGATCCGCACCGGCAACTTGATGAATTCCGAAATGGAAGGGACCGAGACGAAGGCGAACTACGGTATTGTCTATGCGCGGGGTACGAAGGAAGCCCTCAATTTCAGTGAGGAGATTGAGTCCATCAAGTTCCGCAAGGGGGGAGAGATGCAGAGCGATGAAGCCGGGAGACATCCTGTGACAGCTATCATCACGTTCAATCGAAGAAGTGACTTTGGTCAGAGTGATGCGGACAAGCACACGGTGGAGTCGTCGCTGCGCAATCGACTATTGACCAATCGCGAAGTCGTCGAACACATTGACTTTGGCAGTGGACCGCTCCAGTACAAATTCGATCAGAAAAATGGGCGTCAGGTCCTCGAGATCTATGGTGTGGGAATCTCCCGCCATGCGGCCCAGCTTTACGAGGCTACCTATTGCCTTTTGATCATGATTCTGCTCTATTGGCTTTGGTCGACCCGACGCGACCAGCTGCCTTCGGGCTTTCTGTTTGCCCTTTTCAATATCCTGCTCTGGTCTTTGCGTTTTGTGGATGAGTTTTTCAAGATGGACCAGGAGGACTTCGAAGCTGATCTCCCACTCAACATGGGCCAATGGCTCTCAATTCCCATGTTTCTGATGGGCGTCGGGGTGATGATCTACATTTATCAAAAGAGGGGGATTCAAAAGGCTTAGGTTTTTGAGTGGCCCTCACGCTGTAGACCTGTGAGGGAGGATATGGCATTTGTGTCTAAACATTGGACTATGCCTCAGGTGATAGGCATCTCCACGCCTTAATCTAGTCTCACAGGGTTAGTCCTTGCGCCAGGCCGGCGCAGCCTGCCCTGGATTCATTCCGGCCGGGGGCCCCGCCGCCCTGTCAGGGTACGATTCTACTAGATTTTGGTATAAGACGGCTAGTGTCATAGTCTCTCTTCCGCCAACAGCCTGTTCACGTCCCGAAGGGCATCACGGATTTAGTCTGAAGCTGCATCTGTGATTCGGCAGACCGACGAGACACGACTTGATTCCTTCCGAACGTCACAAAAAAAATCGGAAGACCTTGCTGATCGTCTCATTTTGCTAACCAAAAGATTTTCCCTACTCCACCACAATTCCCGTATTCACGATTTTTGATAGTTCTTTCAGCTTTCCGGCTTCGAATAGACTGGGTAGTTCTTCAAGGGGCGTCGCCTTGCTATCCGGTTTATAGTTGACATAGTTCTGAAAAGTAATCCCACCGATCACCTCGCGGCCATAAGCCTCCCTGAACCGTACGCCACCCCCATCGGTCTCGTAATTGTAGGCGACGTAGTCGAGTGTGAAGTTATCTTCTTTTAGCCAGTAGAGGAACTCGTCCTGAAAGTCCTTTCCACCATCTTCCTGATCGAAAGTGACTTTTATCGTATGATAGTTTTCACCTTTGATGGATTGCAGACCCTCGTAGGTTTTGTTGACTGCTGCATCGTTGAGGCGATAGAGGATCTCGACGAAGTACAGAACAGAATTCACGGAATTGCCATATCGCCCCTGCCATTCCGTAGTCAGGTTCACCAGCTGCCCATCAATCGTCCGTGAAAATGCCGTGCTGTTCACCAATCGATCCTCTACCCAGCCCAGAGAGTCCTGAAAGGACCGCGTATACACAAAATCGCCATCCTGTCTTTGGGCCGAGTAGCGCCGCCCTCGAAAATCGAAAGCTACTTTCTTTGTTGGGAACAGATGCGCGCCATTCGCGGCAATCGCTTGCTCGATGATTGCTTGGGCCTTTTCTTCAGTAGTCGCTTCTTCGCAAGAGGTGAGGAAAGCGGAAAAAAGCGAGATGGCGGCTAGTAATACGAAAGGACGGAAGATCCTCATAATCAATGTTTTTGGGTGGTAAACGACCAGCTTCATTTCCGGGTTAGTCCAATGAATCGTAAATGTGCCAGCCCGGACAAATATGTGACGATTTCGGGATTCATGTTTGTATTCTTCCATCATCGGTTAACCGGATGGGAATACTCAAATTTGATATCTTTCCCAGATGAAATCCGACCCCTCCTCGCCCATGAATTCGCGACGCAATTTTGTGAAGAAAGCGGCCAATGCGACAATTGCTTCCACTTCCGTGGCGGCACTTGCTGCTTGTGGCACTGACAAAGCCGTCGATTCGGGCCCCAACATCAATTTCAACAAGACCTACCGTTGGAAGATGACCACCACATGGCCCCCCAACTTCCCGGTCGTAGGCGAAGGTTGTCAGCTGCTGACCGATTGGGTGCGCGAGATGTCCGGGGGACGGTTAGACATTACGGTGTATGGAGGAGGGGAGCTCATCCCTGCCTTGGAAGGATTTGATGCGGTCAGCAATGGCGCGGTGGAGATGAACCATGGTGCCGCCTACTATTGGGCCGGCAAAGCCCCGGCGTCGCAGTTTTTTGCGGCAGTACCTTTTGGTATGAATGCGCAGCAAATGGGGTCATGGATCATCAGTGGAGGAGGAGATAAGTTGTGGGAGGAACTCTACGCGCCTTTCAATCTACTACCTATCATCTGCGGTAACACAGGCGTGCAGATGGGGGGCTGGTTCAATAAGGAGATCAATACCATAGACGACCTCCGAGGACTAAAGATGCGGATCCCTGGCTTAGGAGGAAAGGTGCTGGCCAAATCGGGAGGCACCCCTCAGCTAGTTCCTGGAGGAGAAATCTACACCAACCTCGAGCGCGGGGTGATCGATGCCACGGAGTGGATCGGGCCCTACCACGACTATAACATGGGCTTTCACAAAGTGGCTGAGTACTATTACTACCCGGGATGGCACGAACCAGGACCCGCCCTTGAGATGATCATCAACAAACCCAAGTTTGAGGAGTTACCTAAAGACTTGCAAGAAATTCTTCGGACTGCTTGTATGCGGCTTAGCCGGTGGATGATGGCTGAGTTTGACGCTAAAAACGGTGAGTACCTGGCCAAATTGATCAATGAAGAGGGAGTGAAGCTACGCGCCTTCCCTGATGAGGTGCTCCAGGTTTTAAAGCGAAATACCGATGAGGTGATCGAGGAATTGACCGCAACCGACCCGCCGAGTAAGAAGGTTTATGAAGCGTTTTCGGCTTTCAAGCAAAAAGTCAATACGTGGATGGATGTAAGTGAAAAAGTATTTTACGAGAAACTAAACCAATAATGAGCTCACGCTACCGACCGCTGCTCGCCCTGAGCGCCTTTATCCTTTTGACCATCGCTGCCTACGCCCAGCCGCTGGTCATGCAACCCACGATCAGCCCTGATGGGAGTTCCGTGGCCTTCAGCTATCAAGGCGATATCTGGACGGTGCCTTTTGCTGGTGGTATGGCCCGACGACTCACCATCCATGAAGGATACGAGACCAATCCACGCTGGACACCCGATGGGGCCGGCATCGCCTTCCAGAGTGATCGATATGGCAACTTCGACATCTTCCTTATGTCTGCAACGGGAGGCATGCCTACTCGACTGACCTACCACGACGTGGCAGATGTCATGATTTCTGTGACTCCTCAGGGGGAGATTCTTTTCAATACGGACCGGATTTACGCACAAGTAGAACGGGAGGATGAGATCTACAAAGCCTCGGCCCAAGGGGGCACCCCTGCACGCTTCATGGATGCGCTAGGTTTTGATGCGGTTGTGTCGCCTGATGGCAGCAAAGTGGCCTTTGTACGTGGGACTTGTCGTGTTGCTCGTGAGGCGTATCGCGGCCCTGCCAATCGCGACATATGGATCTGGGACATCCAGGAAGATACTTACACACAGCTGACCCGATTCGATGGCAATGAGTTTGCACCACAGTGGATCGATGACAGCAACCTGCTCTTCATCTCCCCCAAATCCGGCAAATACAATGTGCATCGCATTTCATTGGACGGCACCGAATCACAGGTGTCCAATGAGTCGGAGTGGGGTATCAATTCATTTAGTTACAGTGCTGGCAATCAGCAGATCGTGTACCAGGGTGGTGATCGCGTCAAAAGCCTGCCATTGAGTGGAGGCACAGCCACTGAAATGAACATTGAGCTGAATACCGACTTCCGATTCGATCCTTTGACCAACGAGGACAAGACCAACAACGTGAGTCAGTTCGCGGTTTCGCCCGATGGCGATTACATCGCTTACGTGCATCGGGGAGAGATTTTCGTGACCAGAAATGACAAGAAAGACAGCCGCAGCATACGGATCACTAATGACCCCGCTCGCGATCAGCATGTGACCTGGTTGGATGACGAGCGATTGTTATTCATTTCCGACCGCAATGGCCAATACGACCTGTTCATGGCGCAATCGACGGACAGCGAAGAGGCCAATCTCTTCAAGTCACTCAAGCGGGAAGTCGTTCTGATCAAAGAGACGCCGGAGGAGGAATTCATGCCCACTATCTCCCCGGACGGGAAGAAGATCGCCTTTAGACGAGGAAGGGGTCAGTTGATCACCGCAAATATTTCATCCAATGGCCAACTCTCCAATGAGGTGACATTGCAGGATGGATGGGCGACCCCGCAAGGTATGGCCTGGTCTCCCGACAGCAAATGGTTGGCTTATGGACTCACTGACCTCTACTTCAACCAAGAGATTTACATTCATGCTGCAGATGGTCAGTCCGATCCTGTCAATGTGAGCATGCACCCCAAGTGGGACGGCAATCCGGTGTGGAGCCAGGATGGATCCAAGTTAGGCTTCGCCTCCATGCGTAACAATGGTGATATGGATGTTTGGTTTGCGTGGCTGCGCGAGGAAGATTGGGAACGGTCCAGAGAAAGCCTGAAGCGAGCAGAGCTCGAAGGGGAGGAGAAGGATACCACGCAGGAGTTTAGCATTGACCTTGAGAATATCTATCAGCGATTGGAGCAGGTGACTGCCTATGCAGGTAATGAAAGCGAGCTGAGCTTTTCAAAAGAGGGTGATTACATTTATTACGCCATTGGTGGCAGTGGGCGACAGGATTTTGAGATCGAGCGCAATCTCTACAAGATCAAATGGGACGGGTCGGACAAAAAGGAAATATTGGGTGGCAATAAGCGCCCTTATGGGTTGACCTTGAATGCAAAGGGTAGCCACATTTTCTATCTCTCGCAGGGAGGGAAAATAGGAAGTGTGGATCTGAAGTCGGACAAAACAGAAGACCAGACCACGAAGTCGGTTTACGCGATTGATCGCATGGCGGAGCGCGATCAGGTATTTGAGGAGGGTTGGAGAGCACTCAATGCTGGGTTTTATGACCCAAAGTTTCATGGTCGTGATTGGGAAGGCCTCAAAGCCAAATACAAGCCCGTAGCCATGAAAGCTTCGACCACTGAGGATTTTCAGTACCTGTACAATCTCATGCTAGGCCAGCTGGATGCTAGCCATATGGGGCTGCGGGGATCAGACGATCCAAAAGAAACGCAAAAGGACGATACTGGTCTCTTGGGCATAGAAGGCGAGCCCGAAGCCAATGGCTACCGTGTTACTGCCGTCCTGGCCAAGAGTCCTCGGCCAAGGCCGAGAGTCAGCTGCTCGTCGGCGACGTTATCACATCCATCGATCAGACACCGATCGGAGCGACGACGAATCTATATGAGTTACTGAACGGACGCGCGGACAATCCAGTGTTGCTGGAGATCAATCGCGACGGCGAGGCGATGGAGATCGTGATTTGGCCGGCCAAAAGCCTAAATGGTGAATCGTACGACGATTGGGTGGCACAGCGTCAAAAGTTGACTTCGGAGTACTCGAACGGCCGCTTGGGCTATCTCCACATTCGGGGTATGAACTGGACGAGTTTTGAGCGTTTCGAGCGTGAATTGATGGCGGCCGGCAATGGCAAGGAAGGAATTGTAATCGATGTTCGCTATAACGGTGGCGGCTGGACCACCGATTACCTCATGGCGGTACTCAATGTCGACCAGCATGCCTATACCGTCCCTCGGGGTGCGGCTCAGGACCTGGCAGCTGAGAACAAAAACTTCCAGAAGACTTACCCTTTTGCGGAGCGTTTACCCTTGGCCAGTTGGACCAAGCCGTCCATTGCCATGTGCAATGAAAACAGCTACTCCAACGCCGAGATTTTCTCACACGCCTACAAGCATCTCGATATCGGGACACTTGTGGGTCAACCCACTTTTGGTGCTGTGATTTCCACGGGCGGTTGGGGACTGGTCGATGGTTCCTACGTCCGCATGCCTTTCCGCGCGTGGTACGTGTCAGCTACGGGCGAGAACATGGAGCATGGCCCTGCGGTACCGGATTTGATTGTCGCTAATCCACCGGCCTACAAGGCCAGGGGCATTGATCCGCAGCTCGAGCAGGCAGTCAAGACACTACTCGGCCAGATCGATTAAGACTTAATACTTAGGAACGGAGGGATCAATCTCGTCAGCCCAGGCGAGGATTCCTCCTTTCAGGTTATACAGGTTGTCAAAGCCGTGGTTTTGCTCCAAGTATTGGATGGCATTGCCGCTTCTGGCGCCACTTCTGCAGTGCACAACGACTTGCTTATCCTTTGAGAATTTATCGACATTGTCGGGAACAGCGCTGAGAGGGATCAACTCGCCTTGCAGATTGGCAAACTCAAATTCGTTGGGCTCTCGAACATCGATCAGCTGAAAGTCGACACCTTCATCTAGTAGCTTTTTGAGTTCTTGGACAGTTATTTCTTTCATATTCTTGGATTAAGTGCAAGTGAGTGTAAAGATCATGACTAAAGCTGAAGAGTAAATGAGTTATCAGGTCCATTGTAGAACATCGTACAACTTGCTAATACATCTCTCCCAATCAACGCCCCATAGGGTTGACCAATCAAATCGGCGCCAGGTGCTTGGACCCAGATGGGTACGGCTTGTGAAATGGGCAGAATGAAGCCCACATCATATAAAAGCTGCTCGGTGGAACCGTTCGCCGTGTAAACTTGCTGGAAGTCGAAGGGGATAAGAGCTAACTCGTCGACAATTCTTTGGGAGACACAGGAGTTGGAGGCCCCAGTATCGATCAAAGCGATGGCCCTGGTTGAAGGCACCGGTCCACCCTCCTCTTTGATTTTGTCCGTCACCTCTTTCGCTGGGACGATAATGACTTCCAATGAAGCTCCCGTGGATTGCAATGACGATACTCTATTCGTCAGAGACGGCATTTGGAAAACTCAAGTTTCTGGAATAATTGATCACCTTAGATAGATCATCTTGAATTCCTTTGACAAGAAAAGGCTGCAAACCGTAAGCTTTGATACCTTCTTTCAGTGCATCGTGTCTCTCATTCCAAACGCCAAGTACTTTATGCTTGCAGATCACAACAAATCCTCCAGCAGGATGCCGTTCTCTCAGCTCTGGCTGAATCTCCTTGAAGTATTTGATTTCCTCTTGCAACATTTTCGTTCGCGAAATTTAATCGATTTCGGCGATCCCTCAGTTCGACAGACTCGGTAAAAACGTCACGATCTCCGGAAAAGCCACTAGCAAAGCCAACAACACGACCTGGATGATCACGAAGGGTATGATGCCACGATAAATATCCATGGTCTTTACACCGGCTGGCGCCACCCCCTTCAAATAGAACAACGCGAACCCGAAAGGTGGAGTAAGGAAGGATGTTTGCAGGTTGATCGCCAACAGGATTCCAATCCAGACCAGGTCGATGCCCAATGCCACGAAGATCGGCGCCACGATGGGCACGATAATGAAGATAATCTCGATGAAGTCGATGAAGAAGCCAGCAAAAAACACCAGCAGCATCACCACAAATAGGAACTGATAGGGCTGCAGATTGGCGCTTTCGATGATAGACAAAAAGAAGCGATCCCCTTCCAACCCTCGGAACACGAGGGAAAATGACGTGGCCCCAATAAAGATCATGAACACCATACAGGTGATCAGTACCGTCTCCCGGCTCGCGTCCTTGATGATGCGGAGATTGAGTTTGCCTTGTACGGCCGTCAGGATGGCGGCACCCATCGCGCCTACGCCTGCCGCCTCCGTGGGACTCGCAATGCCGGCGAAGATGGAACCCAATACCGCTAGGACGAGCAGAAAAGGGAAAAGGAAGCTCTTTACCAATTCGCCCGTGAAGCCCTTCTGCTTGAATGCATCAATTTCATCCTGAGGAATCAAGGGCACAAGTTGCGGACGCAGTCGGGCTGTGGCCAAAACATAAATGAGGTACAATCCCACCAGCGACAGTCCAGGGATCACGGCAGCCAGGAAAAGGTCCCCCACTGAAACATTCAATACGCTTCCGAGCAATACCAGCACCACAGACGGAGGTATGATCTGTCCCAGCGTCCCAGATGACGCAATAACTCCCGTCGCCAGACCCGTATCATAGCCGCGCTTGAGCATGGTGGGTAGGCTGATCAATCCCATGGTCACGACCGTGGCTCCGATGATGCCCGTACTGGCAGCGAGTAGCCCACCGACGATGATGACGGCCACGGCCAATCCACCCCGAAACCGGCCGAAAAGCATACTGATGGTCTCTAAGAGTCGCTCAGCAATGCCTGACTTTTCTAACATGATGCCCATGAAGACAAACAGCGGGACCGCCAGCAGCACGAAGTTGTTCATCACCCCGTACACCCGCAGCGACAGCAGGTAGAAGAAGTCTACATCAAAAACCCATAGGCCGACAAGTACCGAAAGCCCACCCAATGTGAAGGCGACCGGGTAGCCCGCCAGGATGAGGATAAATACCGCGGCAAAGAGGAGTAAAGGCAGGTACTCAATCATGACGCAAAATCACTTGAAGGCTTTCAATCATTTTTGCGATACCCTGTAGGCCCAGTAAGACGAAACCGATGGGTATGGCTGATTTAATGATGTATCGTGCGGGTAGCCCTCCCGGATCGGGACTGGTTTCTTGGATAGTGAAGGAGCTCATGACAAACGGCCATGACTTATAAGCTGCTACCATGCAAAAAGGCAGCAAGAAAATGGCCGTCCCGATCAGGTTGACCCATTCCTTTTGCTTGGGGGAAAAGCGCTGGTAGAAAACATCTACTCGCACGTGTCGATCCTGTTGGTAGGCGTAGCCCAGCCCCAATAAGATGATGGCCCCGAAAAGGTGCCACTCCAACTCTGCATTGGCCACTGATCCGATGTTGAACAGGTAACGCAAGACCACGTCGAATACGATCAGTAGCACCAGGAAGACCACCAACCAGGCGATGGCTTTGCCTACCCATACGTTGAGGCGGTTGATGAATTCGACGAGATTCTTCAAAGGTGTTGGGATTTGGATGGACGTGAAGCTAAATAAAAGATGGAGAAATCCCCCCGGATGCCTCTACCTTTGCGGGATGCAAAAAGACATCCGCCAACAATCGCTGGCAGATTTGACAGAGTATTTCCTGGCCAAAGGAGAAAAGGCGTTCCGTGCCCGTCAGGTGTGGGAGTGGCTCTGGGTGAAGTCTGCGCGCACTTTTGACGAGATGTCCAATTTGTCAAAGGCACTGCGTGAGCAGCTGACTCAGGACTTTGTCATCCGCCCCTTACGGACCGAAAACTCACAGCATTCAAATGACGGGACCATCAAATCCGCCTTTCGTCTCTATGACGAAGAGCTGGTGGAGGGTGTGCTCATCCCCGCCGATGACCGCATGACCGCATGCGTGTCTTCTCAGGTGGGGTGCTCCTTGTCTTGCAAGTTTTGCGCGACGGGCTACATGGACCGTAAGCGGAACCTTGAGCCTGGAGAGATCTATGACCAGGTGGTGGCGATCCATCGTCAGGCAGAGCAAAGCTTCCAGCAGCCACTTTCCAACATTGTCTTCATGGGCATGGGCGAGCCCTTGCTCAACTACAAGAACGTCCTCGCCGGGATCGATCGCATCACCGCGGAAGACGGTCTCAACATGTCGCCAAAGCGGATCACGGTGTCTACCGCCGGTATTGCCAAGATGATCAAGAAGCTGGCAGACGACGAGGTGAAGTTCAACCTCGCCCTGTCCCTGCACGCGGCCAATGATGCCAAGCGCAACCAGATCATGCCGATCAACGAGACCAACACGCTCGAGGCACTCAAGGACGCGCTGCTCTACTTCTACGGCAAGACGAAAAACAGGATTACCTTCGAGTACATCGTCTTTTACAACTTCAACGACCAGATCGAAGACGCACGTGAGCTCTGGCAGTTTGCTAAGCAGATCCCCTCGAAGATCAACATCATCGAGTACAACCCCATCTCCGAGGCCAGTTTCCGCAACACCGAGGCCGATCGGTTGGACCAGTTTGCCGACTTCCTCCGCAGGAAAGGACTGATCGTCAACGTCCGTCGCAGCCGTGGCAAGGACATCGACGCCGCCTGCGGCCAGCTTGCGAACAAGACCAAAGCCACCGCCTAAAATCGCCTAGCTGGCGCAAGCGTCTCGCTTGTGCCCAAACTTCTCCCTGGTTTGTGTCTCACGAACCACTGCCTTTGTCTCGCTTGTGCCCAAGCCTTTTTGTGGCCGCACCGCCCACCTCCAGACCCATCGCACTACCCCCCTCCCCCGGAAGTGAGAGAGGTCATTCGTTTCGATGGAGCAATTATGAACTGTCTCTACTTCAGGGCGAGTGCCAGACTGAGCCTACAGACCCGCTCTCCACCACGCCGTCCTTCTTTGTCTCGGTCACCGGTTGATGGTCTGGTCGCTTACAAGGCACCACCAGACAGGACGAAGGGTCGTGACTCTTTTCCGTGGTTCGTGTCCCACGAACCAGCCCCATGCACTCAGAAAGTCAGGATCTTCGTGGCCTCCCGATCAGGGAAATGGACCCGTATCGTGTTCTTAACCCTGTAGGTAACTGCTTCCTGATGATCAGAAAACTACCCGTCCTGCTATTTCTTGCTGCGATTATTGCGTTTGACGCTTTTCAACAGAGGTATTACTTGGACACGTTCAACTTGCACCCCGAGGGAACCAGGGTCTCCATTCTTGACTTGATGCGCTCGCACGCCACGCGTTGGGCAGTCTATGCATTGGTCCATTTCCCGTTATTTGTCTTGCTCTATCGAAAGCTTCGGGAAGCCATAATTCCCCGAGGTCACCTCTTCACCCGTATCTTCCTCGTGCTGATGGTGGGTCTCGTGACCACCCTTTTGGCGATCTCAATCCTTAACATCTCACAGGCGGGTCTCGAATTTTCAATGGCGAGTGTCGCTCACAATTTTCTATTCTTCTTTTTCCAAAAGGGCCTCGCTTTTTTCATGGTATCGGCCGGCTTGGTGTTGCTGATGGTTTCCATCGCGCAGAAGCGGGAGTTGCTCGAAAAACACATAGTGATCCGTGATCTGACGATGGAGAAGGGTCGCTTGAAGGACGCTCTCCGGGGTGAGAAAGATGCTGAGTTGCATCTAAAGGTTGGCAGTCGAGAACATGTGATTGCGTTGGCCCGGATCGTTTGGATTCAGTCCGATGACTATTGCGTAAAAGTGCATACGGAGTCCAGATCTTACACGATCAGGAAGAGCTTGGGAAAGCTTGCGGAGGAGCTAGCGCCGTACGGTTTTGTGCGGGTGCATCGCAGTGCCATTTTTAATACAAACTACCTCGACTACATAGACTACCAGCACTCCCTGATCAAGCTTACCAATGATGCTAGCGTGCCTTTTTCCAAATCTGGTATCAAGGCGCTGAAGCACACCCTGGAGTCAGTCTCCAATCATTAACTGCAAGAAACCATTGCTTCACTGCAAGGTTCTTTACTCCACCCAAAGTTTGGTTTTGGTTTGGAAAGAAAATCGATGACCAAACTGTGCCTCTTTATTGGGCTCTTTTTCCTGTCACTCGGTATGAGTAATGCGCAGGTCCAGGAATACGAAGCCAACGAAAGCTATCCCTATGGACGATTGAACCCGGATGCGCCCTCACAACTGGGCGATTACTCCCCATTGATTGGCCTGCACAAATGTGCGACGGTCATGCGAGGTGCTTCGACGGATTGGGCAGATACCGTACAGATGGATTGGCAGTTCAAGTACATCATGAATGGCCTGGCTGTACAAGATGAGGTCTGGAAAGCGGATGGCGTTTACGCGGGGAGCATCCGTCAGTTCAATGCGGATAGTGCTCGTTGGTATGTGCACTACTATTCTTCGGGTGCTGCGCCTGCCAGGTTACAGACGTGGGAAGGGAACCTCGATGCATCAGGAGACATGGTCCTCTACTCACCGCAGACAGCACCAAACGGCATGGACGGTTTCTACAAGATCACTTTTGCAGATATCTCAGAGAAAGGATTCAATTGGCAAGGCGAGTGGGTCGATCCGGCGGAAACCATCTCGTTCCCCCTTTGGCGGATCTTTTGCGAATCTGTTGACCGATAGTTGCACGCTGGTTTCCGGTGATGAGAGATGGACAATATTTAGATGATGAATAAAGCAACAAAAGCAGCTCTGGTACTTATCGCAGTAGTGGGCTTGAATGGGTTCCATTACAAGATAAAAGCAGGTGTGGATCAGACGTCTCCCAGACCTAAGATCGCCCTTTTAGGAGTGTTTCACTTTGCAGGGAGTGCTGGCGACATCGCTGCCATCCAATTGGAAGACCCATTGGGCGCAGTTCGACAAAAGGAAATCAAGGACCTGGTGGCGATGTTGGAGGAATATCGGCCCACTAAGATCTTAGTAGAATTTCCTAAGGACCGTCAGAGAGAGCTCACCCAAAGGTTCAATGACTATTTGGCGGCTGACTTCGAGCTTGGGGTCAGCGAGACCTACCAGGTAGGATTTCGCTTGGCCAAGGCGCTCGGACATCAAGATATTTTTGCCATAGATCACAAGTTGGACTTACCGATGAATGAGGTGGTGATGTACAGTCAGCGGACCAACCAGATGCAGGACTTCAATGAATTTGTAGCGGGTATTCAGTCGCTCATGAGTCAAGAGACAAAGAAACTCAGGGAACTGACCATCGCCGAATACCTGGCGCAAATGAACAGCGATTCGGTAGACCAAGTGGCCAATGAGCTTTACCTCAAAGACTTGCTGGTATTTGGGGACTCCACTGCTGAGGCCGGAGTTGAAGTGGCAGCTCAATGGTGGAAGCGGAACATGATGATCTATAAGAACATTACCGAAACCATCGACAAGGAGGAGGATCGGCTACTGGTCATCATTGGCAGCGCCCACCGTGCTGTGATCAAAGATTTCCTGCTGGATCGAAGCGACCTGGAGTACGTTGAGGTACGTCAATACTTGAAGGCGAGGTGACGCAGGCCAGTTGCGTTTTGCCAACAAATGTTATGTCTCTTCACGGATGTCGCGATCCCTCTTACCCAGCCCTGGGCAAACGGTGACCTACGATTTATCTGGATGAGAGGTAGCCTCGGCCATCAGGTCCGGCAAACGGTTTTCGCGAGGCCTTTTCGCCAAAAGCGCCAGACCACCAGCCAATGATCCCAAAACGACCCAATAGATCGGAGCGATCATCACAAAGGTCAAGACGTAAGAATCCATGACCTTAATTGTGTCTAAAAAGGCTAGTTCCGATTGATGACTGGCGAGGTAGGCATCGACAAAGGTCAGGTGAATCATGGTGATCCAGATGCCGGTCCATGCCGCTTGTATGAACGTTTGAGCGAATGGGACTGCGCGGAGTCCACCAAGAAACCCATGGATCAATACCAGTTCTATCCAGATATAGATCTCCATCTGGTTTGGTACCAGGTAGAGGGTCGCCAATCCAGCCGCGCAACCTAGTAGCGTGCTGATAATGTACCAGATGATGTGTTGCATGAGAGGTGTGGGTTGTGCTGCGATACCGCCTTATCCGATGATGCAGTGGGCTGTATCGTCAAAATGATGAGATGTTTTGCCTGTATGCCGTTTTCGTAAATCGGCACAGGATAATGAGTAATGGAAAAACCCTTTCGATACTCGAAATTTGGAAGCCCAACAGCTGGTAAAGGAGCAGTTGGTAGACGCTGGAGTTGGCGGTCCCAATTCGGATTTCCAATGCTTTGGAAGATGCAATTCGGATAGCGTGTTCTAGCAGGTAACTTCCAACTCCCTGCCTTTGGTAATCGGGCGCTACGGCTACGTTCTTGACCTCCAAAGCATGGCCATGACGGCTTAGCGCTAGTATGCCGAGCGTCACCTGAGCCTGCTGCAGCAGATAGACCTCTGATCCGGTAAGGTAGCTATCGATCATTTTCCGAGATGGGTCAGCGAGCAATAGCAAGTCATAAGGGATGCGCTCCCCAGGCTGTAATCGACGAATGATCCAGCTGTTTTTCGTTAATTCCATTGTCCACTCTATTTGAAGTATTAGACCAAAGGGGCGTTCAGATCTTGCTTGGTATCCAAACGCTTTGCAAGTTCAGTAGCTTGTGGGAAGTAATTGATGAACCTTGGTTAACTAATGCGCTTTCTGATGCGGCTCAGGGCCTGGGGGCTGATGCCGATGTATGAGGCAATGAACTTTAATGGGATTTGCTGAATGAGTATGGGCTGATCGTCGAAGAGCTCCAGGTAGCGTTCTCCTGCGGATTTTGTGAGCAAGCCTAGTTCTCGAGCGCTTTTTTCCAGGTACAGGCTTTCTGCGGCGAGTCTTCCGAGGATGTTTCCCGCTTGGGTCTTGGCGTAGATCGTTTGCAGGTCGTCATAGCTAATTCTCCACAGCGAACCTGTTGTAATCGCCTCGACGTTGACCAGTGAAGGGCTTTGTTGCAAAAAGGAGTCGTACGAGCTAAAGAGTGTGCCTTCGAAGGAGAACTCGAGCGTCACCTCGCTTTCTTGGCGTAGCACGTAAGATCTCAAGACGCCCCTTTCTATGAAGTACAAGTACTTTTCCACTTCACCTACCCTTACCAAGTGTTCTTTCCTCTTAAATGGAGATTGGGCAAATAGCGGTTCAATGACTTCCCAATCCTTTTCGGAGACGGGATGGAGCGTCTCCAGCGCTTGGCGTATGGCAGATTTCCCCATGTTTTATCACCAGTATTCCGCTCAACAATTTCGTCAAAACCATCCAATTGACCATAGAGGGAAATCTCACTATCGCTCGCCTGCCGCCGAGTGAGATTGGTGATGTCAAAACGTTTCCTCTGACGACAAGCGCTTCACTGGCAATGCGCTAGATGAGTACTAAGGATCGACTGATGCAGGTAAGAAGCTAAACGAAATGTCAGACAAAGCATGCCTATTGGCTAAGGTAGGCCTGTTGAATCCTTTTCTCGGGAAAGTACAAAAATTTCCGTATGCACCTTTGGCAATGTTATATTTCTGTGTTAACACCAGTTGGACGGTTCCCTGCGGGTAATTTCACCGATAGTTACGCAACATGACACGGATAGTCACGCAACATGTGTTGCGTAACTATGCAACACAGCTTCCATAGGCATGGACGTAGCAATTAATAGCCTACGAAAAATTGCATTTATCGGCCCTTAGCTAAAAAGTGACAAGGGTTGGTCGTAAGGGACATAGGCAAACCTATCGATTCGCATTAAGAAAATCTTGGGAAAAGTATAATTATATACGGTAGTTGCGGCGGTAGGGTTGTTCTTGCGATTTTGACTCAATCACCGAGCTGCAGCCGAGCTACTCATGGCTGAGCGCATTGTGCTTTTGCGCTGGTCTTCGGACGAAGGTACAGCCGTTGAGGACCGTCTCTGAAAGGAGGCATTAAGCAGGCGATAGGGCGTAAGCGTGACGGTGTGGCTGAAGCTTGACAGCAATTGACTCCTGTCGAGTGATTTTTTTGATGAAAGCATTTTGCTTTCCGCGGTACATGGGCCTGATGGCAACTGGCCCGAAGCCCAGCGGCTGAAGGAGGATTTTTTCGCTATTTTATGCTTTCAAACCCTGACTCCATGAAATACCTGCGATCTCCCTGGTTCGTGGCCCACGAACCACTTCATTTACCTTTTCCCCTCGCGCACGCGTCTCGCTTATGCCTCCCCTGGTTCGTGTCGCACAAACCATTGGTTGTCGCCATCGCACTTGTCCTGATTTTCCGCTGCACTTCTCCTACCGCCGAGGAGACTCAACCCGACCGTCCCAACATTGTCTTCATCATGACGGACGATCATGCGAAGAATGCCATGAGTCTCTACAATGATCGTCTGCTCCAAACACCCAACCTGGACCGAATCGGAAAGGAAGGCATCACTTTCAATCGGTCGTATGTCACCAACTCCATCTGCGGACCCAGCCGGGCCGTGTTCCTCACCGGCAAATACAGCCACGTCAATGGCTTCCGACACAACTACGACACGTTTGATAGTGCGAAGCTCACTTATCCCAAGCTGCTGCAGGCCAATGGTTACTATACCGCGGTCGTGGGCAAGTGGCACCTGAAAAGTGTGCCCGCCGGATTCGACTACTGGAATGTCCTCATTGATCAGGGGCACTACTACAATCCGACATTGGTGGAGATGGGAGACACGGCGCAGCATATTGGCTACTCGACGACCGTTGTCACCGATCTGGCGATAGAAACACTAGAGCAGCGAATCCCAGAGGAGCAGCCCTTCTGTCTGCTGGTACAGCACAAGGCGCCGCACCGCAACTGGATGCCCGACACCACCCATCTGAAACTCGGGGAACAGACCTATCCGCTGGCGGAAACGCTTTTCGATGCCTACGAAAACCGGCAGGCGGCGGCAGAGCAGGACCAGTCGATCAGCAGAATGTTCATGTCGGGAGACATGAAGTTGCCGCCGGATAGAGTGGTGGAAACCGGTACAGGAGGAGGTCCGTCAGGTTTCGATGCTGCGCGCAATTGGCGCAACCTGTACAGCCGCTTCAACGACGCGCAGCGAGAGGCGTGGGAGGCCTATTACGAGCCCATCGCCGAAGATTTTTATGCTTCAAACTTACAGGGGAAGGACCTGATAGAATGGAAGTACCAGCGCTACATCAATGACTATGTCAAGACGGTTATGTCCGTGGATGATAACGTGGGCCGCCTGCTGGACTATCTCGAAGAGAAGGGAGAGTTGGACAATACGCTGATCGTCTATACTTCCGACCAAGGCTTTTATCTCGGTGAGCACGGCTGGTACGACAAGCGATTCATGTACGAAGAGTCCTTTGGGATGCCGCTGGTGATGCGCTATCCGAAAATGATCGAGCCCGGGACCGTCAGCAATGAACTGGTCCTTAACCTGGACTACGCTCCGACGGTGATGGAGTTTGCGGGTATTGAGACGAATGAACCATGGCAAGGCCAATCGCTTGTCCCTTTGATGAAGGGTGAGACGGTAGACAATTGGCGAGGGGGCATTTACTACCACTATTTCGAGTATCCTTTTGGATGGCACAGTGTCAAGCGCCACTATGGGGTACGGACTGACCGTTACAAGCTCATTCACTTCTACAATGACATTGACCAATGGGAGCTGTACGATCTAGAAGCAGATCCCCAGGAGATGAACAACATCTACTACGCAGCCGATCCTGAGCTGATCGTACAACTCAAAACCCAACTCGAAAATCTGCAGGATCAATACGGCGATGAGGCTTGGGATGGGGAGATTTAGTGCTGCATTTTGCGTTCGTGTAATTCCCCCTTTGTAAAGGCATAGCCGTCAACTTAGTGGGAATCGAAATTGAAAATTGAATTGTGGTGTGTCAATAGGTATCTAAGTCCCTCCCTCTGAGGGAGGTTAGGTGGGTGAGGACAGCCGCAGGTGGTGTTGTCACTGTGAGGACACCGACAAGGGGAATGGCGTGATTCAGCATAATCCCTGCGGCTTGTATCACTCTAGTGTACTCAGTCAATAGTTCGGCTCCAGCCGAGTGATGATTATCATCGAGGCGTTTCACCCCGCAACCCAGTCGAGCCCAATGGAAATTCAAGGATGTAGCCAAAGGCTACAGAATAGCTGTCACTCGGCTGGAGCCGAGCGACTGAAGGGGACGGAGAGATTTGAAGACACTGTCTTATTGTCAAAAATCCCCCTTTTTCAAAGGGGGTGCGGGGGGATTCCGGACCAGGGATAGAGCGGTCGTATCCGGCGTCGCTGCCATGGTGTCCGCACCATGGTTTGGGTGGGTCGAGGGGCCGAAGATACCCGTGATAGCCCGATGATGGCGCTGAAGAAATGCCGTGAGGCTTGCCGCCTGTAGTGACAGTGCCGCGCCAGCAGGTCCCCAAATGATGTCAATCAAACGCCGTCGCTTCCTGATTTTGAGCAATGCGGAGTGCTGCGTGGATTTGTGGAGCGAGCAGGCGGTCCTCGGACAACTCGGGCAGATGGGCCGGATCGAACCATCTTGCATCCAACGTATCAAATGCTTTTTGCAGCGTACCGCCCGTGTGTTCGCAGAGGAAGCACATCTTGTACACGTAGTGCGGTTGCGGTGGATGTGGGTGCATCTTCTTGTCCCACACCGCCAACAGTCGCGAGATCTTGACGTCCAAACCCGTCTCCTCCTTTACTTCCTTCATCACGTTTTCAGCCGGCGTTAGCCCAATGTCTGCCCAGCCCCCCGGAATCGTCCACTTGCTGTCTACGCGTTCCTGCACCATGAGTATTTCGCCTTTTTCGTTGATGACCAGGCCCCGCACGTCGACGTTGGGTGTTTTGTAGTCATCGAGCTTTCGAAAGAAGTTCCGGACCACCGAGATCTCTTCCCCCGCGTAGAGGGCGAGCATTTCGTCGGTCATGGCTTGCAGTTGTTCATAGCGGTCCTGGTCGTAGTCACTGTTGGAGTAAAAGAGTCCGGTATCGGCCGTCGCCCTGACGGACTTGAGGTAGTTGACGAGACGTTCTTCAAAGGTCATGTGCTATTTCCTAGCTGATGGAGGTACGGTCGGTCTGACTTCCACCTTGCTGGGTAAGGTCCGGGCTGGTAACTGGAGGAGGTCGATCACCATTTGCCCCAGGTCTTCGATTTGAATCTTCCAGTCGTCATCCGGTCCTGGCTGATGATTATTGAAGTACGTGGCCACGGAGCCAGGCATGATAGTGGTGGACTTGATCCCATGCTTGCGCAAGTCCAACATGATCGCTTGGGTAAAACCCGTCAGTCCAAACTTACTTGCGTTGTAAGCAGAGCCATTGGCGAAGAAATTGGTCCCGGCGAGGCTGGAGATCGTGATAATGTACCCTTGACTCTTTTTCAATGCTTCGAGAGAGGCTTTCACGCTGTAAAAGACACCGGTCAGATTCGTGTCGATGGTATCATTCCACAGCTCAGGGCTCATGTCCTCGATCGATGCAAAATGTCCCACACCTGCATTGGCGATCAGCACATCGATCTTGCCCCATTTCTTGATGACCTCGTCGACCGCCTTTTGTTGAGAGGCGAGGTCTTTTACATCCGATTGCAACCCAAGTGACTCTCCCTTATCGGGCAAGGTCTTCAGTGCATCCATAGCACCGGCGACGGTGCGACTGGTGATGGCGACTTTCATGCCCTCTCTCAGCATGGCCTCGGCGACGCCGTAACCAATCCCTTTACTACCACCGGTGATGAGTGCGACCTTATTCTGTAGACGTTCCATATCCCAAAGCTTTTGGGCAATTTAGGGAATCGACCATCAATCCCTGCGCTACTCGTTTCGCAAAAACCGCACAGGATTGGAATGGATCAACTGCAATACGTTGCGACCCATCGCGAGTGCGGCTAAGGATGCCGTGATCAGGACGCTTACAGTCACCACCGTCCATTCGATTGGCACGCGAAATACAAATTGCTCCAACCAGAGATTGAGGCTCCAGATGGCCGCGGGCACCGCCAACGCCATACCGATCAGTACCATCAGGCCCAGCTCCTTCATGACGATTGCGGTCAATTGCCAGTTGGACGAACCCATCACTTTGCGAATACAGACTTCCTTTTGTTTTTCCGAAGCCAGGTAAATGACAATACCAAGCAATCCGATACAGGAAATGACAATGCTCAGTACTGTAAAGAGCGTGAAGAGCTGAGAGAACTGTGCCTCTTCATTGTAGGCATTTTGAAAGGCTTCATCGACGAAGTGGAAGTCGAAAAAACTACCGGGCGCTACTTTGTCCCATATACGGTTGAGCTCGGTGATAGTCCCGCTAAGTTCGCGGACATTCACACGTACCAGAAGATTATCAGGACTGACCCGTCTTCCCGGTCCATACACCATGTAGGCCACAGGCTCGATTTCGGACTTCATAGATTGGTAGTGATGATCGCTCACCACCCCGATCACCCGACGTTCTGTCTCTTCGATCGTGATGATGGCCCCGGCCTCATTCACGTCCATCATCCGAGCAGCCGTTTCATTGAGGATGACGGACCTGGCGGAATCTGATCGATAGGCCAGGAGGAAATTGGTCCCTTCTGTGATTGGAGTCTGTATCGTAGAAAAATACTGATCATCTACCCCCACGATGTCAATGGCTACCCCTCGCGCTTTCGACGCTTCATCCCAGTGGACACGCCACCGGTTGTTCATGTCGCTAGGCAGCGATTCGCTCGAGGCACCAACGCTCGCCACGCCCTTGACCCTAGCCATCTCTGCTTGCAACAGCCCTATCTTCTTTTGGATCTCCCGGTCTTCCACTTTGATGTTGATCAGTTGCACTTGCTCAAAGCCAAGACTAGCGTGCGACAAGCGTTGGTATTGCTGGAAAACGACCAATGTGCAAAGTATCAAAAAGGTGGTGATCGCAAACTGCACCACCACAAGACCGAGTCTGAGCGTCTTTCTTCCCATAGTTCGTTGTTGGCCCTTAAGCAGCTGAGTGGGATCGATCCGCGTGAGCAGCGCGGAAGGGAAGAACGATGCAAAAAGACCTGGCAGGAAGATCAGGCTAACCAGAAGCAGAGCCCCTCGCCAGTCTAACAGGATGTCCCAAGGGATATCCTTGCCTATGAAGTCGACAAATGGCTGCCAAGCGAGCATGGTGGCGAGGATAGCTATTCCTGCGCTGAGCAACGTGGTGAGCAAGAACTCGATTGTAAATTGTTGGAGGAGCTGCTTTTTCGAG
>JBCCXG010000018.1:0-21226 GCA_039191945.1 Bacteroidota bacterium | reverse complement strand
TCTCAAACGGGAAGATCCAGTAGACCCCTTTGGTCAATATGCGACTGTAATCGCCTCGTTTGAAGACGAGACCTACAGTTCCCGTGTTGATTCTGATCCTTTTCATCATCATTCACATTTATGGTTATACATCTGTTTCTGCGGCTGTCCAGTGGAAACACCGAAACAGTACGCGTATTTTACTCATCGGCCGAAGCCAATACTTCATTTCCTTTTTGGGGCCCTTTGCCGGCTGTCACCACTCGCCCTTCGCCGCGCTACCCGTTGCACCAACCTGCTTGGGCTCAGACAACTGGCTCCATCCGGGGGCCGAAGTTTCGTGCCCTGTGGACGTGTCCCTCATTTTTTTCGTTTCAAATCAAAAGCAGCGCAGGCCTGCCATCGGCAAACTGGCGGAGTCATGCTTGAGTCCGGCGCCCGAAGGGTAGTTTCTCCATCACCGACTTCCCATTGGCCTTCGCCACGATCCTAACGGCTGCAGAAAGTACTCGTCGGTTACTGGACGGTATCCACATCGCTCAAAGCCTTTGCCCAATTTTTGAGTGGGTTCGCCCGAAGGCTTTCCCACAAATGCTGGCCTACTGCGCCCTCCCTAGCACAAAGCGAAGGAGGGCTGCCTGCTTTCTGGTCCCATTTTCAAGAGTCGGGTATCTCCTTTCTAAATAATGGATCTTGAGTCCATCGCGTCTTCCAATTCCGCCACTAACCCCACGAGGATTAGGTGGGACTCGAACCCACACATTCAAAAGAGCTGTTGTTCTAGCCAACTGAACTACCGTGATTCCACGGGCAGGATTCGAACCTGAGCCCCACAGCGTGGTAGCAAATGTATTCCACCTCAAAGCAGCATATCGATGCCATCGATACTGTAGTGCCATCCAGAGACACCCACCGTGGTCTTCGCTGAAGAACCTCATTTGCTGTCTTTGTCCGCCTTCTGCGGACTTATCTTTATCGCTCCCGAGCGGCTGACGGCGACCGGCTGAAGAAGAGCCATAGTGCCGATCACGCGTCAGCCCGTGGAGATGGGAGCGATTGGGGAATTATTCCCCTTTTGTCTCCCTCCCCAGATTCGAACTGGGACTCCTAAAACATCTAGGTTAGCCAGGCTATAAACGCGCTTCCCTACTTGACTTCTTCGAGAGGTCTTTCGGTGCATCTGCAAATTCTGTCCACTTGAAAGCGTGCTTCAAGCGGCACCTTCCTGGCATTCCACGGCGTCGTCGGTAACATTTGCCGCAGCACTTCCCTTTGTGCTAGAGGGAGTCATTGTGGAAGAGATTGGAGTCGAACCAACACTCACGGTGCTTCAAACCGCCGCTCTACCTTTGGAGCTACTCTTCCATAAAATCGTCCGGCATTTGGCGGTGTTGATGGTCGCTAGCCTACCACGCCAGCCAGACGATCTCCTGCTCGTCCGGAGCTTTGTCATACATCACCAGGCAAACGGAGCCTGATTTATGGTCTTTAACCATTCTCCAAACTCAAGGGAGCCACCCGTCTTGCAACTCCCGCAGTGAGGGAAACCCGAAGCGTATCTCTCCGGTGTCCCGTTTTTCTTTATTTGGTCTTACAGACAGATCTTAAAGAAAGGGTTAAGATCTTTTGGGTTTATTCCGGGGTCTTATGCCGTTCCCTAACAGGGCTGGAGGTCCCAGAACAGGTCCGGGAACTACTGCCACTAGTTTTTTTTAAGATCTGTCCTAGCTCACTTACCATGCCCCTCGGCCCCTCATGACAAAACTCCGCAGCTGAATGCAGGGTAACCACTCTCCAAACTCGGGGGAGCATTCGCTTAGAGAGCCACCCGTCTTGCAGCTCCCGCAGCGACAATCCGGTGAATGAGTTTTCATCCATCGCATTGCTTGTTGGTCCACTTAGAATCGAACTAAGATCTCATGCTTAAGAGGCAAGAGCTCTGCCATTGAGCTATGGACCAATTTCCTCCTGGCAATAAAAAAAGCCCCGACCTGCAATCAGGACGGGGCTCTTTCGCGCACTTAGTCTATACACTAGGTGTCGCCAGGCCATTCCTGATCTACCAGCACAGGAGGTCCACCCAAAAGGGCATACGTCTCCCGATCGCTCTCTGAGCTAAACCAAATATTATTCTGTATTTGAGTCATATTGCTAAAATCCATATGAAACAAAAAACCCAAGCTGTCGGGCCTGGGTCTCATCTATATTCGTTAATAGTTGACTACCAATCAGACCCAAACATGACAATACCATCACAGAAGCGGCTTTCTGTCGCTATAGAGGATGGGATATGCTTTTCGTTTAGATACATTTTCTGTTTTCGTTTGCCCTTGCAAGTATCGGGAAGTCAAACCAGAAAACCAAATAATATTTCAATATCTTCCTACAATCCGGCTCGAGCTTTGCCATCAGATCCAGTTCCAATTGGTGACATCCGGTACATCTTCCCATCGCATCCGATAAGCATAGGCATGATGTAATCGGCGGTTAAAATCCCGAAATGTGAATTCGGGATGAAAGAAGATCGACATACTGTGCCCATTCCCTAGATGAAGCTCATGCTCATCAAACATCCTATTGAAAAGGTCGGTGATTATTCGGTCGTAGGAAGGATCTAAAAGTATCGACTTATCGATCCCAGCAAGGCAGTCCGCGATTGGCATACTCCCGGCCAAGGTCTGTTCCACTAAGTGTCGTTGCTTACTAGCCTTGGACTTCAATTGGTCGGTCAGCTCCTCTCCAGTAACAGTAGGGCTAAATCGATTGAAAACCCAAGACCAATTGCCGACAAGCCCGCGTCGGAATAGACCCCATACCACATAGTCCTTCCGATAGACTTTGAATCGTCCGAAGGACTTGTAAACTCTTTTCAGGAACGACTCCAAGATGATCGGATGATCCGGCAGGTGGTGAATGAATACCTGATGATCTTTTGCTAGCGAGCCTATGTCACGCTCAACACGAGCCACGATAAACTGGGGACTTCGGCGTCGACTCTCATATTCCCTCTCCACAGCCAGCTTGATGTGGCCGTCAATGATCAATTCATAGAAGTTGAGCTCCATCAGATCCTCGCTGGAAACGCTAGGGTCAGTGAGATATCTCTGCTGTGCGATAGTCAAAGGGGCACGATCTGTATCATAGTGCGGCAGTTGAAGGGCATCCATCACATACATTCCGATAGCCGAAACTGCCGCGATAAGGGGGTAAAAGGTAAAAGCCATACCGATCAGGAAAAGATGTCGCTCATCGCTCGGGAAATAGCCTGAAAGATGGAAAATCAAGTAAATTAGCAAGGCACCCAGGGCAAGGGAAACCCACATATTCAGCCTTGATAACCCATAGAACTCTATATTCTCAAATGCATTGCCGCCTTTCGATGATTTGATCGTAAATCGAATCACAAAAGCCAAAAAGAAAAGTACATTGAGTAGGAGAAAAACCGCTGTAAATTGACTTAGGCCTTTCTCTTCCTGAACTCGTCGGTAAGCCTCATCATTGGCAAGTTTTTGCTGCTCAAAGCGTTTGATAATGTGCGAAAGTGCTTGTAGCAGTCCGGTACGCAGAGATTCTCCATTAGCCAATGGCTGCTCTAAACTCGCGCGGAAAAGCTCGGTGTAGTATCTCCTGCTTGATTGATCGACATTCAAAAACTCCAGGTTTATATCTGGAGCTGCCAGATCAACTTGCAAATAGAGATACTTCCTTATACTTCGGCTGGCCTTGGAAAACTCATCGGCATTGATTCCGCTCTCGTAGATGTAGATAAACGCAGACATTCCGTGCTCGTCGCTGAGTATCTGACAGACCGAATCGATTTTAGAAATTTCGTTTGGACCAAAATGATTAGCATAATCCTTCACATAGGAAGCCTGACCTTCAACAATAAAGCTTCCCAGCCAAAGAAGCGTCAAGCTTAGTGTTTTGTAGCTGACCAAGGAGTATTCAAAGTTGTTTGGCATGGAAAATAGGCAATAAGTCGCAAAGCATCGTCAAGGTTTGACTTCAATCGGGCATCCCTTATCTTGGAGCGATGAAACGTCGTGAACTATTTAAGGCTTCTGTCGGTCTGGGTCTGACCGGTTGGGCGGCCCAAACCAAGGCATGGGGACAGATGTCCGAAAAACCAGTGGTCATATCTACCTGGAACTTCGGCGTCAGCGCCAATGCTGCAGCTTGGAACATACTGGACAAAAAAGGCGCTGCCCTTGATGCCGTCGAACAAGGTGTGATGGTCGTGGAGTCTGACCCGGAGGAGATGTCGGTAGGCTACGGGGGCCGACCAGATAGGGAAGGAAAAGTGACCCTCGATGCGTGCATTATGAATGGGCCTACCGGAAAGTGTGGGTCTGTGGCATTTTTGCAAGACATCGAAAACCCAATCAGGGTGGCTCGAATGGTAATGGAAAAGACCCCTCATGCGATGCTTGTGGGGGCTGGCGCCCGACAATTTGCCTTGGAACAAGGCTTGGAAAAGAAAGATCTACTGACCGCTAAGGCCAAGGCGGCTTATGAGAAATGGCTGGAGAACTCCGAATACAAGCCTGTGATCAACATTGAAAATCACGATACGATAGGTATGCTGGCCCTCGACAGCAACGGCGACTTGGCTGGTGCCTGCACTACAAGCGGCGCCGCTTGGAAAATGCACGGACGCGTAGGCGACTCGCCCCTGATTGGCGCTGGACTATTTGTCGACAACGAAGTGGGTGCGGCGTGCGCTACAGGATTGGGCGAAGCGGTGATCCGGGTCGCTGGATCGGCCATGGTGGTAGAAGCCATGAGGCAGGGAATGGACCCAGAGGATGCCTGTCGGTCTATTGTCGAGCGGATCGTCCGCAAGGAAGAGGCCTCTAAAGATCTACAGGTCGGATTCCTGGCACTGAGCAAAGATGGAAAGGCAGGCGCCTATTGTATCCATAAGGGATTCAATTACGGGCACCGAACCAACGAGAAGGACCAATTGGTGGACTCACCGTCCCATTACTAATGAAAGAACAAAGCTATGAGTACTCACTTTATCAAAGAGGCCTGTGTCGAAGGACTCGACCAGGCCCTAAAGGCGGAAAAGCTGGGGGCTGACCGAATTGAGTTATGTGCTGACCTAAAACAGGACGGTCTGACACCGGAGATCGACGTCATCATGGAGGCTAAAGATCGGATCCAAATCCCAATCCGTGTGATGGTGCGACCCCGACCTGGAAACTTTGTATACAGTCGTCAGGAGATCCAGGAGATGTTTGCAAGCATAGAAATCTGCAAATCGCTGGGTATCGAAGGGGTGGTCTTCGGAGCACTCAAAGAGAACAACAAGCTCAATATCAAAGTAATCGGGCAACTATGTGAAGCGGCCGGGAGCATGACTAAGATTTTTCACAAAGCGGTCGAGCAAACACCGGATATCGTCGACTCCTGTAAGAGCCTCTTTGAATCTACGCCAATCGACGCAGTACTTACTGCCGGGGGGAAGGGGAAGGCGGTGGACAACCTATCAGCGCTGCGGGAAATCCTGGCAGTGGCCAGTAAGAAGGAGCTTGTTGCATGTGGCAAGATCACCGATCAAAACCTGTCTCGCATCCATGAGGCACTGGGCGCAAAGGCTTATCACGGAAGAAAGATAGTCGGTAAGCTGTAACAGGGGTCGCGAGCCCAAGTCTCGATCGGAGGGATGTCCTGGCCCAATAGCCCGGATGGAGCGGATTATCCAGCATGGCCTTGAGCGCAAGGGCGGAGGGGCTGAGATATGAGTGAGAGCCGGCACAAGCTGGTCTCGAAGGTTGGACTTTGGCTGCTCCCAGTCACACACCCTCTGTGACACCGAAGGTTCCTTCGAGCTGGTCCTTGACCGGCTTATTGGCCATTAAGACTAAGAAATCTCCTGCCTCCAGGATGCATTCTTTGGACGGGTTCTTGGTCAGCCTGCGCTTCCCCTCGCGGATCTGACTGATGGCCAGCAATACCGCATCGTGATCATCTTTGATCTGGTGAAAGATGTCGTGGCCATTTTTACCCAAGTAGGGATTGCTATCCAGCACCTTGAATTCCATCACATCGTACTCCAACTCGTCCTCGGTGGTCTGCATGAGGTCGAGGTTGAGCTCCGCCACATCCGGCTCGAAGATGTAGCTGGCGACCAGATTGGAAACAATGTCGTTTTTGGGGACGACTCGCGTCACCCCCGCCGCTTCAAAAGTATAGGTGAGAGAAGACTTTGAGGTAGCGACAAGGATCTCCGCCTGTGGGGCATGTTTTCGGAAGTTGATCACATGCATGAGTGAATCGGAGTCGTCATCGAGTGCAAGAAATACCACGCGGCATTGGTCAGCATTGATCTTGTCGTAGGCCTCCGCATTTTGATAATCGCTAAATAGGACGAAGATGTCATCATCGCCGTACTGCTCGTAGATCAAGTCGACGTCGTCTTTGCGAGAAGTGACAATGCACACCGGGATGTGCGTGTGCTGTATCCCGTTGAGCACCTGGCGGCAGAAGTCGTTCCAACCGTATAGGATGAGGTGATTTTCAAAATCCGTGCCTTTGAAACCGAGTTTTCGTTCTTCCATGATTTTGTTAAACCTAGTGGTGATGGAGCCAAGCAGGATGCCCAGCAAACCGATACTTGCAAATACATAGATGTAGCCAATGACCTTACCTATCGTGGAGATGGGGTAGAGGTCTCCATAGCCTACGGTCGTCAATGTCACGGCCATGTACCAAATGGCTTCGCCATAGGTATCGATTGCGCCATCGGGGTGACGCCCTTCGGCCCAGACCAAGATCCAATTGAGCAAAATAGCTCCACCGATGAATGCTACAAGATAGCTTGCTTCCCTTTTCATGATTGGTTGACCGGTAAGTCACGTGAATATTATAAAATATCTGGTGTATCTCAAATTAACCCCTCTACATCACGGACTCTCCACGCAAAATCGCGCATCTTAGCTCCGAAGGAGAAAGATGCCCCAGGCATCGCCACCTACAAAAAAACACCGTGAAGTAATGAAAATTCTCACCATCAAGACCTGGAATCAATTCAAGGATATAGTGGCCGGTGATGAATACCGTAGCTGGGCTTTTCGAGGGCAGGCCGATGCCCGATGGAACCTCGAACCTACCCTCTCCAGGTACCTAAAAAATTATAAAGTGAACCCCTCCGTGTGGTCGAAACAAGAGCTACGGATTTATCGCATTTTCCGCAGGAAAGCGCATCAATTTCTGGATCATTTGCCGAAGGAAGAGGATGCTTTCGAATGGCTGGCTACCATGCAACACCATGGAGCACCGACCCGGCTACTTGACTTCACCTGGTCGCCCTACGTGGCGGCGTTCTTTGCGCTGGAGCAAGCCACTGAAACTTCAGCCATCTGGGCGATCTACCCTCCGGTGGTTCGCCGCGAACAGGAATTTCCCTCATTCCCCGATCTGGAAGGCAACATTCACGACCAGGTAGGTCCATGGCGATTGGGCAACTATCAGAAATACTTCGTCGGAAACGAACATGACTTTATCACGCAGGGTGAGCCCTACCGAATGAACCGTCGGCTGGTAGCTCAGTCTGGGACCTTCGTGATCATTTCCAATATTCATCACTCCATCGAAGAAATCGTCGGGAACAAAAAGCGATTAGGTAAGGGGATCGTAAAGTTTGAATTAGATACGGCAAAGATCCGTCATGAGCTACTCCGCCGACTGTACAACATGAACATTACCAACGCAACTTTATTTCCTGACCTCGATGGACTCGCCCGATCCATGGCTTTGGAATATGAACTGCATTGGGCCTATGATCCTAAAACCGGCGAGGACTATGATGACTATTACAGCTAGACGGCCTATACGGGTATGGTGAATAGACTTTGAAATCGCTTCACCGATTCCGAAAGAGCGGGATCACTCTTGATTTCATCGTTGGTAATGAGTACGCAAAACGCTGCAAAATCAAGGGGTACCTGGCGGGCAGCCTCCTCCATGCATAGTAACTCGATATCGCAGTCTCCGCTCTTGAACTTGGAGCGGACAATGACCTTGGATCGCTTGATATCTGCAAAAGAGGCGATGAAAATGGGTTTTCCTGGAAATGTGGACCGCACTTTTTTGACGATTTCGCAGTACGACTCTTTGACGGTGGAGCTCAGAGCGGTAGAGATCACAATGCAACCTACTTCATCAGCTTCGTATTGATGGAGTTCATCGGCCGTATTCAGCCGAGTGGGTTCAAGACCAAGGGTCGTCATGAACCGACGCATGTTTTCGACGATTAGGCTGCTGGGGCGGGCAAGTAATGCTCTTTTCATGCGATCATCAGGTTTGATTTCGGAACAACTGCATTTTGGAATAAGTAGCTACCGAAAAGGGAACCATATAGTTGAGGAAGAGGCGGACATAGTCACTCGGGGTCATGGAGGCATCGAGCAGGAGATGCGACTGATTGATCAGACAAAGGATGGATCCTACGACGATTGCGATCTTAATTGTACCTATCAGATTATTTCCTCTCAGCGCTTCCATTACGGCTTTTACTTGGCATGATTTGGCAAACAACGAACATTAGCCTCGCGAGGGGCTAACTCAAATGTGACTAAAATCACAAAATCTAGCAGGGCCTGCCGCACCCAGCCAGCAAATGCTGTCACTGAAAGGGTACAAAGTGAGAGTCACTCTCAGACATCCAAAGAATAGAAGCAATTGATTTCCAGTCAATTAAAGGTCAGCAATCTGACGTTTGCTACTCATCACGCAAACAATCGCTGGGATTGATTTGGGCAGTGCGTATGGCCTGCGTACTGAGCGTGATCCAGGAAATGAGAATTGCGATCACCGCGGACAAAGCAAAAAACATGAGACTGAGCTCAATCCGGTAGACAAACTGATCGAGCCAGTGGCGCAGAATGACATAAGCGACGGGCAATCCAAGAACAATGGCCCAAATCACCAAGCGGGTAAACTCGCCAGTGAGCAGCCAAACAATGCTTTGCGTATTGGCCCCGAGTGCCTTTCGTATACCAATCTCTCTTACCCTACGCTCCGCGGTGAAGGACGCAAGTCCAAGCAAGCCCAGGCAGGAAATCAGAATCGCCAACGCGGCGGCGTACTTGGCCAATAGCGCCACTTTTTCCTGTGTCTGATACAGTGCCTCCTCGCCCGCGATGGGTCCCTGATCGGCAATGAACTGCAATTGGCTTTGGATCACAATGACTGCTGCAATGAAAATGATCGACAGCCAAAACTGAAAAACAACCAGGCCCTTGCGAATCCAAATCTGTTGGATGGACGAATGAAAATCTCCCTTGATCACCTGAATAGCCCGATAAGACGAGAGGAACATCGCGGGGTAACTCCCCGCTAGCAGTCCTGTAAAAAGGGTGATGCCAACGGCACCCACAACCAACTCCTTCGTAAAGCCGAACGTGATGTCCTTGCCAGTGAAATCGTTGAAGGCCGGCATGATCATACTCAGCAGCGCTAGCGCGAAAAACATAGAAATGACCGTCACGACCATGGACTCACTCAAATACTGCTTCACCAACATGCGGCGCTCTGCACCTACCGCTTTGCGGATCCCAACTTCGTGGGCGTGCTTCATGGTGCGAGCAGTACTGAGGTTGATAAAGTTGATGCAAGCAATCAGCAGGATGAAAACAGCCACCAGACTGAAGAGTCGAATGTTTTCCATATTCGATTCCATGCCTCCACCCCACTCATGTGCCACCCATAGAAAAATGAGGAGGGAGGTCGCCATACCGGTGCTCAGCCCAACGGTATTGATCCAAAAGGACGTCGGGTGTCTCATAAGTGATCGAAGGGCCGATATGATGTAGTGCTGAATCACCAACAAGATTGCGCCCAAAACTGTACCAAACTCACAAATACCTGACAATGAGTATAGTACGATCTAAACAGATCCAGTAAGTGTCCGATAAAACGTGCGGAAACGGACGAAACAACTATTCACCAAACCAGTCTTTGAAATCAGAGGCTCGCTCAGCACTCACGATGACCTCTTCGGACGCAGCGGGTTTTAGCTGAAGAAGGATCTTCCCTTTGTGATAGCGGTGGGCCATCTCGATCGAATGGATGCATACGATGAACTGGCGATTGGCCCGATAAAACTTTTCAGGATCGAGTTGCTGCGAGATCTCGTCCAACGTCTGATCAATGAGATGAGTATGTCCTGCCAGGTTAACAACATGGACCACGCCATGGCGCGTGTAAAAGTGAGCAATATCGTCTACGTCCAATGAAAGGAACTTGTCCCCTTGCTTAATCAAAAACCTTGTTTTGTATTTCCGATCATCCAGCCGAATGGTTTTTAGCAGAGCTGCCAAGTCGACTGCCGGTTTTGTTTCCTCCTGGCTCCCAAACGCCTCACGCAGCTGCCTATACTTGGCGAGGCTGAGTTCGAGATCTTCCCTCTTTATGGGCTTCAGGAGGTAGTCAATGCTGTTCACCTTGAAGGCACGCAGCATGTACTCGTCGAAAGCCGTCGTGAATATCACCGGACTAGTTACGGGTGTTTGTTCAAAAATCTCAAAACTGATGCCATCGCTGAGTTGTATGTCCATGAATACTAACTCCGGTGCCTGATGATTCCGAAACCATTTGATGCTATCCTCGACACTATCGATTACCTCGACGATCTCTATGCTATCGTCAACCTCCGCCAGCACCTTTTGCAGGCGCCGAAAGGCCGGTGCCTCATCTTCAATGATTAGGACTTTCAATGGACTAGGGTTAGTTCTGGCTCCTTTACCAGGGTGATCAAGGGTACAGCCACCATGTAGTTGCGGGCCGTAGTGATGATATCGATCTCCCGATTACCGAGGAATTGATACCGTTTCTTAATATTGGCCAAGCCCGTTTTCGTGGACTTCTCCAATGTCTTTTTCAGCTGCAGATTGTTTTTTACGATGACTGAGAGCCCATTCTCCGAATAGATCTCAATCTTCAAAGGGCTCGACTTGGACACCACGTTGTGCTTCACGGCATTTTCTACGAGCATCTGTAAGGTAAGCGGCGGGATGTAATGGTCTCGGCATTTTGCATCGATGGAGAAGTGACAGTGTAGGTTGTCCGGATACCTCATTTGCAGAAGAAAAAGATACGCCCGGACAAACTCCAGCTCCTCGCTTAGTTTTACGAGTTCCTTGTCCTTCGTCTGCAAAATATAACGATACACTTCCGATAACTTTTGGGTAAACTCGATGGCAACATCCTGACTCTCAGCAATCAATGTCGTCAACGCATTGAGGCTATTGAAAAGGAAATGGGGACTCATCTGGTTTTGGAGCACTTCAAATTGAGTCCTCACCTGCTGATTCTTCAGCTCCTCATTTTGCTTGATCGTAGCCTTCCATTTATCAAAAAAGAAAGCATTCTCATATAGAGAACAAACAATGAGAGCGGCAACAAGACTTGCGGGCGTGTGCTCGAAGAGAATACGCCAATTCGCGATATCTGGAACCTCCACAAGCCCCAAGAGGATTCGTATGGGAATGCCGGCAGCCACCATAAACAAAGTGGTGGTCGTCGTCGTAATGATTAAGCGTTTGGCGGTTTGGTGGATGGAGGGGTAGACCCGTCGAAACATCATGAAGATGATGTAGCAGCCATTCCAGTAAAAGGCGGTAAACAGCAAGCTGATGAGGTATTCCTTATAGAAGGGCGTTCCATCATTGTGGGGCGTAGCTAAGGTCATGATGAACCCGAGAATGGGGATCCCAAACCAACGTACGTAGCGCTCTTTTAATTGAATCGTCATTGCCATATTCTTTACTAAAGTAGCGATTTTGTTTGGCCGCCAGAGGTACCAATCCATGCGAAGTCGGAGTTTAGTCCTATGAAACCCAAATTTGGAAGGGTGAAACCAAAATCCCACCTTAACCAACCGCTGGGCCGATTCAGGTCTTAAAATCCACACTTTACCGTGATGTTTTCGGGTCTCAAGTGTAATCTAATAGTAGGTACCCCAATTGCTCCGTTGATTTGATCGTCGATTGCAACAACAAAATGCTTCTCACACATGAAAAACCTGTCATTCAAAATCTACCTGGCCTTGTCCCTTGCGACGCTGAGCCATTTCGTCTTCGGTCAAACGCAAATTGTAAAGGGCCAAATCAAAGACCTTCAAGCCGACTACCCATTGATCGGTGCAACCATCACGCTCGTGGGATCTGACCCCATAAAGGGTGCCGTCACGGACCTGGAAGGGAAGTTCGCCATCGCGGACGTTCCGGTAGGCCGACAAACTTTCAACGTACAATACATTGGCTACAAGAGTATCTCGCTGCCCAATGTACTGGTCACCAGCGGTAAGCAGGTGGTTTTGAGCATTACGTTGGAAGAGTCCGTCGAAAAACTGGAAGAGATCGTGATCACGGCAGACTCCGACAAAGACCTTCCTATCAACGAACTAGCCAAAGTAAGTGCCCGTACCTTCAGCTTGGAAGAAGTCACACGATTCTCCGGTGGGCGGAATGATGTAGCACGTCTCGCCACCTCATTTGCTGGGGTAAGTGCGCCCAATGACTCCCGAAATGATATCGTGGTGCGGGGCAACTCTCCGGTAGGATTGCTATGGCGCGTCGAAGGTATACCCATCGCGACGACCAATCACTTTGCCACACTTGGAACCACCGGGGGGCCAGTCAATGCGCTCAATACGAACCTATTGCGTACTTCCGACTTCCTTACCAGTGCTTTCCCCGCAGAATATGGTAACGCCAATGCAGCCGTGTTTGATGTCAATTTCCGCAACGGTAACAGCGACGAATTTGAATTCACCGGCCAGCTTAGCGCTTTCAGTGGATTGGAGTTTATGGCAGAGGGACCGATGGATCGTGAGAAGGGGAGTTCCTTTGTGGCAAGTTATCGGTATGGCATAGCCAGCGTGGCTGCCACGGGCACGAGTGCGGTACCCTTTTATCAAGACTTCTCGTTCAAGGTCAACTTCGGCGAAAGCGACATCGGGCGTTTCGAGCTCTTCGGCCTCGGAGGCTTGAGCAATATTGACTTCCTGGGTGCAGATACTGACGAAAATGACTTATTCGCCAACCCTGACGAAGATGCCTTCGTGGACAACGACCTGGCACTGCTCGGACTGAGCCACACCTTACGACTAGGTAAGAAAGGTTTTCTGAAGAGTACTCTTGGGACCTCTACCACTTTCAATGAGTTCCTACAAGACAACATCATCTCAGATGACGACGGAAATGTGTTGGACAAATACAGAGCGACCAATGCCAACAACAGGGAGACACGCTACACCTTCACCTCCACCTGGAACCAGAAGTTCAGTCCACGCTTCAGCCTGAGAACAGGTGTCGTGGGAGAATTGTACGACGTGGACTTCTTCGTAGAGGACCGAGATAACCGCTCAGACATCCCGGACGACGATGGGGATGGGGTTCCTGATTTCTTCCTTGTGACCAGGGATATCCGTGACAATTATGGTGTGCTCCAAGGCTTTTCGCAGGGGGAGTACAAGTTTACGGATGCGTTTAGCACGACGCTCGGCGTGCATACTCAGTACCACACCTTCACCGGAGCGGCAATGGCCGGCCCACGGTTGGGACTGAGTTGGCAGCTCGATCCGGTCCAGCGACTGAGCTTTGCTTACGGGCTCCACGGACAATCTATCCCTTCTCCAGTTCTATTCTTTGTGGAAGAAACGGGTCCTGGCATGTCAGAGCGAACAAACGACGAGTTGGACTTCATGAAGAGCCATCACCTAGTTCTCGGGTACGATCGCAATTTCGGTACGGATTGGCGACTGAAGGCTGAGGTCTACTATCAACACCTGTTTGACGTCCCGGTGGAAGGAGTGCCTAGTAGCTATTCTGTGATCAATCAAGGAGCGGATTTTGTCTTCGATGAGCGAGGCTCTCTGGTCAATCAGGGCATCGGTACCAACTATGGATTAGAGCTCACGGTGGAGAAGTTCTTTAGCAGAGGATACTACGCCTTGTTCACCACTTCCCTGTACGAATCAACCTACGAGGGTAGCGACGGAGTGCAGCGAAGCACCGCATTCAACAACAACTACATCGTGAACTTTTTGGCGGGCAAAGAATGGAAATGGGGATTGAATGGAAAAAATGCCTGGACCTTCGATACCAAGCTGACGACGGCAGGGGGTAACCCATTTACTCCAATTGATCTTGAAGCGACAAGAGACAACGCGGGCCGGGAAATTCTTATGGAAGATGTTGCTTTCAGTGAGCGATACGAGGACTACTTCCGGTGGGACGTTAAGTTTGGCGTACGGCTCAATAGTAAGAAAGTATCGCATCAATTCTTTGTTGACTTACAAAATGTCACCAACCGCACCAATGAATTTGTACGCAGATACAATGAAGTAACTGATGACATCAACCGGGTAGAGCAAATCGGATTTTTTCCCGACGTACTTTACCGAATACAGTTCTAGCGTGCCAGCATAGAGAAATACCTCAAAAATTCAATAGAAAGACCCGACCCGTAGCGTCGGGTATTTTTGTTTTTACACCAAACCAGTAATTGCCATTTTCCAATACCAACAAAGCCTCAAATGGCCCTAATTGTGATTTTGTATAAAATTTTCATTAAATTTAATATTCGACCAAAAAGATTACTGACTAGCAATGGCGAGGCTCACTCTTCTTTTCCTGATGCTTTGGGGACCTGTGCTGTACGCTCAGGATGCCATGATCAAGATCAAAGATCGCGGCGATAAAGTCTATTCGGTTTACTTCCACGCCGACTACGAGTATGATGTTATCATGAACTTGGTAAACGAACGTGGCTCCTCTCTGGTCCGTGAGAAAGTCTGGTCCGATGGCTTCGAAAAGCCCTTCAACCTACAAGAACTCCCCGCTGGCGTATACACTTTCAGGGTAAGGTATAGTGACGTCACCTTCGAGCACTCCGTAGCTGTCGGCATGGAGGCGGAGCAATTGCTTGCTGAGGCCCGAACAGAAAAGAGAAAACAGCGAAAGAAAAACAAAGAAAAGGAGCCAGAGCGGGAGCGAATCTTAATATCAGAAACTGCTGAAGATCTTCATATTGCCTTGGTAGATGAAGATATTTCTGCCCTTAGCATCTTTGTGTACGTCGAAGGGAGCTCTGACGACTTCGAGTACTACTATTGGGAGCCGATGGCCTCCAAGAAAGAGCAGACTTACGATCTCAAACGATTTGAGGGAGTACCGTTGCGGGTGGAGGTGCTAGAAGATGGTAAGATTTTGGCAGAGAAGATGATAGCAACGAACTAGTGCTGCGGTATCCCCCTAACTATTTCAATCCAAATTTTGATAGGTGCCACGCACGCTCGTGCAAATAGTAGAATAGCATCTTGATGAAAGTTTCGATGATCGCGACGCTAGACGCTTTCTCCATGGCGGTCGGGTTCTCTCGAAAAAAGAAAAGTGCTACCAAGAAGGTAGTCACCGATGCAATGACTCTCCAGGTCACAGTTTTCATCAGGTGCCTCACGGCACTGCGGACTTGCAATTTAGTATTGAACCAAATTCGCTCATGATAGTAGTAGAAGATCATCTTTAAAGTCGCCTCAGCCATCGCCACCCAAGTTGCCTTCTCTGTGGCATTTGGGTCATCACGAAAAAAAAATAACGTCAGTAAAAATGTAGTCCCAGTTGCGACGACCCTCCAAGTGAGCGTTTTAGCAATATGTCTTTTCCTACTTGGCATTGTTCTCAAAGAAGCGCCAAAAGTAACCGTTTTATTCGTTTATCCTCTCCGGTGGCTAGGGTATGTCAAATCGAGGTAAAAGTGCCCAACCCATCTATCTCAGCACTTCTGGCCACTTCATAGTACTTTGCACCCGTGAGCACTGGCCCTCTTTTTTCCATCATCATCGCTACGCGGAATCGACCTGGCATGCTAGTGGAGGCCCTCAGGTCCATTCAATACCAGGAGGTAAGCGACTGGGAGGTACTGCTGATCGACGATGCTTCAGAAGAAAGGCAGGCTGACCTACTACCGTCATCGCTCAGCAAAGATGAAAGAATCCGCATCTCCAGAAATGATCAACATATAGGCGTTGCCAGCAGTCGCAATCGAGGACTCGAGCAAGCGAAAGGGAAGTGGGTCCTTTTTCTAGACGACGATGACGCCTGGCAACAAGGTTTACTACAGACGGTACAGGCACAGACGCTCAAAACAGGGCCCAATGAAGCATTGGCTTTGCACTGTCAAATGCACCCAAAGTCCGTGAAAAACAGCTGGCGATATCATTCGCTGAAAACGGCGTTGCGAGAGAGCAGTAAGATTCCAGAAAGAAATCGGGCCAACCTACATCTCCTGGTACGGTCCCCTCCTCAAATGCCAGCTTTGGTGTGTCGGCGCCAAAGTATTGGAGAGATCCGTTTCGACGAGGGAAGACAGTACGGTGAAGATGTCTTGTTTTGGGCACAGGTAGTGGAAAAGGGCCTTACGGTCAAAACCATTCCTGCTCGGCAATCCAGCGTGCTCGTTAGGCACCACAACAGAGGACACTTATCCCATCATGACGCACTGATTAGCGGCTATTTGGACCGGTTTGCTGAAACATTTCCGACCCTTGACGAGCGAGTCTTGGCGGCCATTCAGGTGAAAAAGGTAACTCAATCCATTGCCCGCCGAGCATGGAAAGAGGCCATCATCAGGATCCGCAATGGCATGAAAAAACCCGGGGGCTTCCCGGGTTTATTTCTTTATCAGACCAAGCTAAAGCTGAAAACGCTCGGTAGCTTTTGCCTGTTTAGACTACTAAAAATTGATTGGTAACGAATCTGATGGTCCTCTCAGAGCACCGTCGGCTTCATTGCCGTCATTTTGATCCTATTTGAAGGTTTTTTCGTCCCTGGTCCAGAGCTCTTCCATATGCGCTCTCCGAGATCAAAAAAGAGGTCTCGGATGACATATTGCCAGCTGAATCTATTCATTTCCATAACACGTTTGAGGTTGAAAACACTTCGTCGAAAGCGTGCAATGAAATTAGTCAAGCGGGCCAAGCTTAAGTCAGAGCATCCCAGTGAACGGGAATCACGACCGTTAAATCCGAATTTTGGAGGTATGAATCAAAACCCCTGCATTACTTTCACCATACGGTCCGGTATGTGCCGAAATGGCGCTTATCTGGACAATAATCCAATTTGGCTACAAGCAACCTTGGGATTGCCCGCATGATCGTGTGCCGTGAGAACAAAACACTCTGAGGTCAAATCTTCAGCAAACTGATGTACCACGATCACCCTCCCCAAAATGTCCGAATCTAGGCCTGTGTTGAGGGTCCACAAATCAGTCTGCAAGCTGAATATGGCTCGTCCTGATTCGTCTACGGTCACGTTTCCAATGTCACCAGCTTTTGATCTCATCCAAGGAAAACCGAGGCTCTCCCTGCCACAGAAACTTTCTGTTGAGTTCTGGTTCCAGTGCTCTCCAGGGTTCTCACAACTGCCTGCATGGAGATGCACAGCATGTGACGAGTGAGGCTCGAAGCCCTCCAATGAAAGCGTTAAGGTAACGATACCGTGGGCTTCAGATGCCTGGACCTGACCCTGAACATATTCCAGTTGCTGATAGGTATCCGTTTCGACGACGGTGCGCTCGACCGCAAAGAGCTGACCACCAGCCAATAGATCCTCATCAGCTACCTGCTCCTCGGTGCATCCGAAAGTGACTGCAAAAAGGCAGCCTCCAAGTATAATCTTCCAATTCATCATTGCTCTCACCACAACAAAGATGCCACAAAAATTGCTCGCATCCGAGAGATATTACCAGCCTTCTCGCTCTATCAGGCGCTGTATGTGGGCAAAGTGATGACGTGAATGCCAATCATAAAGGCCTAAGTTGCGTCTGAGTGTAATCGCCTTACCCGTCTCAGGATGAACAAATGACCGATCCCACTGATCACTAGAAAGCGCACGAAGCAACTTAACCCATCTCCGATGGACGGCCGCGATGAAGTCCACACACTCCGTAGCAGAACTTATTTCAACGTCGGCAAGATTAGCCCATCCTGCTTGATCATAAGCCTTGATCGTGGGTTGATCCTCAGTCAATGCCCACTTGAAGCGCACATAACAATTGAGATGGCTGTCGCCGATATGGACCAACAACTGCCGAACGGTCCAGCCTTCCGGTCGGTAGGGTGTATCGAGTTGCTGATCTGTCAGGTCGGATATCAGCTGTGCTAATTGCATGGGGAACTGCTCCAATGTAAGGATCCAATCGGCCAGCATAGCATCCGTGACCGTATTTGCCACTTCAAATTTTCCGATCGGATACTTTAGCTCTTCTGGAATGGTGCTCATATCCAGCAATTTCACTAATCTCAACTACTTCAGATGATTTCTGACTCAGAATAAAGGCCCCGACGGTCAGAAACTGTATATAAATTCGCATTTAACCCATCCATTGGTATGAAGAAGATACTTAAGATTACAGCCATCGTGTTCGCATTGATCATCGCAACGATTGCCTTGCTGTTATGGTCTGCTAGTGAGCCCTTGCCTCAGGGTGAAACCGGTCCAGCGGCCGAAGCCTTAGCTGACAAAATGCTTCAAGCCCTCAACAAACCAGCTTATGACTCGCTCGAGGAGCTGACCTGGTCATTTCCACGGGGGCATAGCTTCGTATGGGATAAATCAGTACATCAGGTAAAGGTCCAGTGGGCGGACTTCACGGTCGATCTACAACCGAATCGTCTTGATGGCGTCGCCTACCAAAATGGAGAAGAGCTCTCTGGAACCTCGCGTGACGAAGCGATACAAAAGGCCTGGGCACTCTTTGCCAATGATTCCTTTTGGTTAGTCGCGCCCTACAAAGTAAGAGATCCGGGCACCGTAAGAAAGCTGGTGGAAACCAATGAAGGTCCGGCCCTGCTGGTCACCTACAGCACCGGAGGGGTCACACCTGGAGATTCCTACCTTTGGATACTAGATGAAAGTGGTAGGCCTAAGGCCTGGAAGATGTGGGTCTCCATATTGCCAATTAAGGGCCTGGAGTTTTCCTGGGAGAACTGGCAACAACTGGAAGGTGCATGGTTCGCCCCTACGCACGTAGGGCCGGCATCCCTCAGCGTAGATCTCACGAATCTTCAGGCGCGCTGAGTACCTGAAGCTGGAGTTCCGAAGGAGGTGCTGTCAAAGATAGTAGTTGCGGAAACAGCTCCTCGTGAATGGACGCCGTAACTTCACAGTCCATGGCATAGGTTCGTTGGCGCAGAGTTATGGGATGGCTGGCCAACAGCCTTTCCACCTCGTTGGTTTGCTCATAGGTGTACACGAGTTTGAAAATAACCTGCGGAAATATCTCCAGCCGTTTGGCCGCTTTCAGCGCATCAGACGCTGCTATTTTGTAGGCATTGATCAATCCAGAGACCCCCAACTTAGTCCCACCAAAGTACCGGACGACCACGACAAGGGTGTTCGTTAGACCGTTTGATTTGATTTGACCTAGAATTGGGTCTCCAGCAGTATGAGATGGCTCCCCGTCGTCATTGGCTCGGTACTCTTGGGTCCCCATACCCAGCACATAAGCATAACAGTGGTGTCTGGCATCATGATAGGTTTTCCGTAAATCCTCCAGCCGATCCTTCACCTGCTCCAAGGAATCTACGGAATAGGCAAACGCCAAAAACCTGCTTCCACGGTCCTTAAAAAATCCCTCCGAGGGCTCGGCAAGGGTCTGGTACGACGTCATCGACGAAGGAGGGTCCTTGCCTCCTTTTTGACGTCTTTCGTCTCGGCATACTCCAGCGCCTGTTCCAGATGGACTTGTGCCGCCTCCGGACGATCATCGGCAAGTATCCTGCCCATGCCCAAGTAGGCGAGACTCTTGTAGAATTCTCCGTGTGACGTCAACTCTTCCCCATGGCGGATGCCTTCTCCGTACAAGTCAAACGCCTCTCGATAGTTGTTTTTGACTCTTTCCTGATAGAGACCCATGAAAACATTCCCTGCAAGCCGAAAGTAAGGTCTTGTACTTCCTTGCAGCTTTTTGATGTAAGGTAAAGGTACACTTGGCAGGAACGCCTCATCGCGAAATGCCTCAAGGTACTTCGATATCAAATAGAGATTGTTAGGGTACTGCTCCACCAAGAACGAAAGATATTCCTGAGCCTTTACGGGCGTGTCCTCGTAGCGCAAATAGATGTAGGAGATGTAAATGTGTGCCTCAATCCGAGACACGACCGTCTCTCTCGTGGCTTTGTCCAGCTGTGCGAGTCCAAGTTCTTTGTCACCACTTTTGAAGATCCAGACAAATGGTTTGTAAATCGGATACATCTGCGGGTACTTTTCACGAAAGTAGTTGTACAAACCAGTGGTAAAGAGAAACTCACTGATTTCATCGGTCAGATCGAAGCCTCGCTTTACGAGCGCATAAGCCTTCGTGGCCTCGGATAAGGCTTGTCGGTACTCATCCCGGTCTGCAAAGTACTCTGCCATGAGACCTCGTGCTGCCAATTCAAAAAACAGTGCCTCCGGGTGATCTTCGTCCGCTTTCCCAAGTGACTGAGCCTTGGCCACCGCTTCCTTCATCTTGTCCAAAAACTGATCAAAGGTTGGATCATCCAAGACCGGCAAGTGCTTCCATAGGAGCTGAATGCCTTCCATCAGCGGCCCGATGGGGTGACCAGGCAGCTCCTTTTTGACCTTTTGGATGTACAGATCTGCCGAGTCCTGCTCAAGGTTATAGATGTAGTCGCCCCCCTGCTTTACCAACGCTATTCGCTCCGGATGATCAAAAAATGGTAGCTGAGCGATCAACATAGCTGGCTGGCCCAAGATCAATAGCAGAAACAAAACGAAAAGTTTACCCAAAGCGGTCGTTTGAAGTTTAGTACGCGCACGAAACTGGTGATGTTCCTAGGCGTTTGGCTAAATTAGAACGTCAGGAGGACTATTAAAATTGAATTTTACGGTTGAAGATGGCATCTCTGGACTACCAGAGGACACCCCTTTGCTCTTTTATCGAAAGGGATACGCAAAGGTACAGCAGTACAAAAAGCTGCAGGTTTACAAGGCCCTGATCGATCGAAAGCCGTCCATGATGCTACTGGCTGAAATCAAAGACGAGCAAGCTACCAGTCTACCTGGAAGCCCTTTTGGAAGCTTCCTACTGCTGCAAGATGTATCTATCGAGACGGTCAAGAAGTTCCTAGCTTACATCACGGGACATCTTCGAAGAAAGATGGTAAAAACTTTGGACATCGTCCAGCCCTCTCCCATTTTCGGTCCTTTCCCAAGGTTAGAGGCTTTTCAGTTTT